>JAOPWT010000245.1 GCA_025965555.1 Mycobacterium sp. | reverse complement strand
GGATTCATCATCCCTTACTTCTTTCCGACCATCGATGCTTCTTCTCCGAAGGTCGGTGGGATCAAGGAAAACGCCAACGGCTACAGCCCCAACGGCAACGACTTCGCCAACATCTGGCTCACCTAGGGATTGATGAATTACTTGAGGAGTTGTCAACATGACTGAGACACTCGAAGCGCCGGCGGGCGCCACCGCCCCCAAGAAACCCAAGGGGCGGAGGAAGAGTCACCCAATTCGCTCGCTGCTGGTGCGGCGACTGATGACCGGCGTCGTCTCGGTGTTCGTGATCTCGATCGTCGTGTACGCAGCGACCTTGGTCCTGCCCGGTGATGCCGCGACCGCCATCCTGGGACAGCAGGCCACGCCACAACGGCTCGCCGATCTGCGCCACCAGCTTCATCTAGATCAATCACCGATCAGCGGATATCTGAGCTGGGCCTCGGGCGCTTTGAGGGGCGACTTCGGGACTTCGCTGACCCAGGGGCAACCGGTGTGGGATCTCATGGGGCCTAGGTTGGCCAACTCGATCGTGCTGATCGTCGTGACGGCGATCATCTCGACGATCCTGGGCGTACTGCTTGGCACGTGGGCGGCCGCGCGACACGACACCTGGATCGATCACTCGCTCTCGGTGACCGCGCTGGTGGCGAGCTCGCTACCCGAGTTCGTCGTTGCGGTGTTCGTCGTAATGATCTTTGCGGTAACCGTATTCACCTGGTTCCCCGCGGTGAGCATCCTGCCCCTTGGCGAGCACATCTGGAACGAACCCAACAAGTTGGTTCTTCCCGTGGTGGCCCTGGTGATCGTGGTGACCCCCTACGTGTTCAGGATGTTCAGGGCGTCGCTGATCGAAGCGATGAGTTCCGACTACGTCGAGGTCGCAACGCTCAAGGGTGCAAGCACCCGTCGGCTGCTCTTCGGACATGCGCTACCGAACTCTCTTGCCGCAACGATTCAGGTCGTCGGCCTGAATCTGCTCTACCTCGCGGGCGGGATCGCCCTCGTCGAAACCGTGTTCCAGTATCCAGGCATCGGCTTGAGTTTGGTGGCATCGATCACGGATCGAGACGTGCCGGTGATCCAGTTCCTGGTGGTGCTGCTCGCGATTGCCTACGTCTTCCTCAACGTCGCCACGGACGTGGCCGTCCTGCTCGTAACTCCCCGCCGACGACTACCGAGGTGACCCGTGACCGACATTGTTAATTCAGCCGCACCATCGAACGTGCCGACACCGGTCAGGCGGCGTGGCTCCGTCGCCCGAATCTTTCGCGGCGCACTCTCCGCCCGTCGCGGGCAGGTGGGTTTGGCGCTCACGCTCTTGGTCGTCGGCCTGGCCTTCGTCGGACCGTTCATCCCCGTCGGGTCGGCAACGGAATTCGCTGGGGTTCCATACTCCTTGCCTGGCAACGGCAATGGACTCCTGGGCACCGATGCGCTCGGCCGTGACGTTCTTGCGCGCCTTCTCCATGGCGGTTGGTCGTTGCTGCTTCTTGCGGCGATCTCTACCGTGCTGGCGGTAATGCTCGGCGCGATCGCAGGCGTGGTGGCGGCATACCGGGGCAAGATGACCGAGACGCTCATCATGCGCACGGTCGATGTCATGCTCGCGATCCCGCAACTGGTGTTCGTGCTGTTGATCGTCAGTGTGATCGGTGCGAAGACATGGCTGGTGGTCGTTGGCGTGACCCTGTGTCAGGCACCGCAGGTCGCCAGAGTCATGTACGCCTCGGCGCAAGACATTTGCGAACGTGACTTCGTCAAAGCTGTCGCGCTGTGGGGCGTGCCTCCGCGCACGGTGATCATGCGACACATCATGCCCAGCTTGACCACGCCCTTGGCAGTGGAAAGCGGTCTACGACTGAGCTTCTCGATCATCTTGATCGCCGGCCTGAACTTCCTCGGGTTCGGCACGCAGCCTCCCAACCCGTCCTGGGGCGTGATGGTGAACGAGAACAGGCTCGGCTTGGCAACGAACTACTGGGGCGTCCTGGCCCCAGCCATCGTGCTGGCCATTCTGGCGGTGGGGACCAACGTCTTCGCGGATGCGTTGGCGCGGGTGGCCTTTGGCGGCGAACACGGTGACGACGCACCAGCGGTTACCACATTGGAGTTGACGACGAAATGACAGCAGCAGTAAGGCATCCACGCGAGAGCAGCACCGCCGCCTCAGACGGCCTGGTCGTGGAGGGCTTGACAGTCGTCACCGAAGGACGCGGAACGCCGGTCGTCGAAGACATCTCCTTCCGGGTGGCCCCCGGTCAGGTCCTCGGCCTGGTGGGAGAGTCCGGCTCGGGCAAGAGTACCGTTGGCGTGGCTCTTCTCGGCTTGGCGCGCAAGGGTTTGCGCATCGCAAGCGGTCGGGTGTCCGTCGGTGGCGTCGATATCTTGGCGCTGAGTGGCAAAGAACTGCAAGACGCCCGTGGCCGACTGGTCGCATACGTCCCGCAGGATCCGGCTAGTGGTCTCAATCCCGCGCTGCGGGTCGGTCGCCAACTGCGTGAGGCCATCATCATTCATGGCGACGCGCTCCTCGACGACGAGACTGTCGACCAACGCGTGACGCAGCTGATGGAGGAAGTCGGACTACCCGCCACGGACGCCTTCTTCAAGAGCTATCCCCATCAGATGTCGGGTGGTCAGCAGCAACGCGTCGGCATCGCCATGGCTTTCAGCTGCCGCCCACGGGTGATCGTTCTCGACGAACCGACCACCGGTCTCGACGTGACCACGCAACGCCGGGTCTTGGAGACCGTGCGCGAGATGACGGTCGAACACCAGGTGACCTCCGTATACGTGAGTCACGATCTGGCTGTGGTGGCGCAGCTCGCCGACCACACCGCAGTGCTCTACGCTGGCCGCCTCGTCGAGTACGCGAGCACCGAGGCTGTGTTTCGCGGCGCGCGCCATCCCTATGCAGTTGGTCTACTGAAGGCAGTTCCCAGTCCGGCGCGCAGCGAGATCCTCGTAGGTATCGAGGGGCGACCGCCGCGACCGGGGAGGTGGCCCCATGGCTGCTCCTTCGCCGATCGGTGCGGCTCGGTCGAAGACGCCTGCCGAGAGGAACTGCCGACCTTACGCGATCTCGGCAACGGTGAGCCGCACTTGGTGAGATGTATCTTCCCCGAGCCCCCGGTGTCAGTGGAGCACGCCAAGGACCAGGTTCCCGCGTTGTCGGGTAACCCGGACTCGGTACTCACCGTACGCAATCTCGCTGCATGCTATGGGCATCTGGAAGTGCTCCGCGACGTCTGCTTCGACGTCACGGCAGGACGATGTACTGCCGTCGTAGGACAGTCGGGTTCGGGCAAGACGACGTTGGCACGCTCACTGGTCGGGTTACACACCGACTGGACCGGCGACGTCGAACTTTCCGGCACGAAACTCAGCTCGAATCCGCAACGCCGCACCAAGGAACACCGCCGTACTTTGCAGTATGTCTTCCAAAACCCTTATGGGTCATTGGATCCGCGGATGACGGTGCGGCAAAATCTTGAAGAGCCGCTGCGCTACTTCTTTGATCTGTCCCGAGCCGAACGCAATGAGAAGGTGGACGAAATTCTGCAAACCGTCGCGTTGTCGACGGAGTACGCCGAGCGCCTGCCGCAGCAGCTGTCTGGCGGCGAGCGCCAACGCGTCGCAGTGGGGCGCGCGCTGGTCGTCGACCCAGAGGTCATGGTCTGCGATGAGATCACCTCGGCGCTGGACGTTTCGGTGCAGGCGCTGCTGATCGAGCAATTGCGCCAGATGCAATCCGAACGCGGACTATCGATGGTCTTCATTACGCACAACCTCGCCGTGGTGCGGAGCATCGCCCAAGACGTCGTGGTGCTCTCCGAAGGTGTCATCGTCGAGCACGGCCCAGTCGACCAGGTCCTGGATCATCCCACGCACGAGTACACCCAGCGACTGCTCGCCGACCTACCGTCGACGGTGTGACGCTCTAGCCGGCGGCCATCGCCGCGCTGGTCTCCCGCGTCGCGGAGCCCACGAGAAGCCCTGCCGTGCACTCCATCGGCAGGGCTTCTCGTGTCGGCGCCCATCATCTTCAAGCGTCAAAACCAGTGGTGTAACAGCAATCGACTTTGCCGGGTCGGTCAGCGCTGCCTTCAGGCGTAGACCTGGCCGTAGATGCACTCGATGTCTTCCAGGGTCGGCACGACGGGATTGTTGGCCGGTGAACCTGATGCGATGGCCTGCTCGGCCATCAGGGGAGTCAGCTGAGTCCACGCATCCTGGTCGATCCCGTAACTCTTCGGAGTCGGGACTTCCAAGTCCCGGCATAGTTGCGAGAGGGCCTCGACCATTGCCCGCGAAGCGATCTCGTCACTGGAGCTCGGATCGGCCACGCCGTAGGCACGGGCGCACTGTGCGTAGCGGGCTTCGGCGCCGGACACCGAGTAGGCCGTCACAGCAGGGAAGAGCATTGCGTTGGAAAGGCCATGGGCGACGTGGAAGTGCGCTCCAATGGGGCGGCTCATTCCGTGGACCAGGGTGACACTTGAATTGGAGAATGCCATGCCGGCTTGTGTTGCGGCTGCCATCATCGCTTCGCGTGCGGCGTGGTCGGTCCCATCCCGATAAGCGCGACGAAGATTCGCCGAGATCAGCCCGATCGCCGACAGCGACATGGCATCGCTGATCGGGTTGGCCTTGCGGCTGACGTACGCCTCGACGGCGTGGGCAAGCGCGTCCACGCCGGTGTCCGCCGTGAGCCTGGGTGGCATCGACATCGTGAGTTCGTAGTCGATGATCGCGGCAAAGGGGAGGAAGGACATGCCAGGGCACAGCATCTTCTCGTCATTGTCGCTGTCGCTGATGACGGTGAATTGCGTTGCTTCGGAACCACTTCCCGCGGTCGTCGGTATCGCGATTATGGGCAGGGCAGGGCCGCTGTAGCTGTTCGGCGCCTTGAACTTGCGCATTGGGCCGCCCTGGGAGGCCAGTACGGCGAGTGCCTTGGCAGAATCCATCGGACTGCCGCCTCCGAAGCCGATGACGCAATCTGCGCCGTGGGCGCGTACGGCTTCAACGCCGCGCTCGAGTGACTCCGTGGTGGGGTCTGGCACAGTGCCGTCGAACACCGCCGCCGTCAATCCCGCACTGTGGAGCAGTTGAAGGACGCGATCGGCGGCGCCGGTCTTGGTGAGATAAGCGTCGGTGACGAGCAGCGGACGGTGCAGTCCGAGGCTCTCGATGAGGGCTGGCAGTTCGTTGACGGCGCCCGGGCCGATTCTCGAGTAGCGGGGGAAGGCGATGTTTGCAGTCATGAGGAAACTTTCGTTGTCTTGGAGGTGGGCCGGTGCTCGCTGGGCGGCGTGCACAACGAGCGGTTACTGGTTTTGCGGGAAGCCGAGTTCGATGCCGCCGTGGCTGGGGTCCAGCCAGCGGCTGGTGATGGCCTTGCCGCGGGTGAAGAAGTGCACGCCTTCGGTGCCGTGGGCGTGGCTGTCGCCGAACAGTGAGGCCTTCCAGCCGCCGAAGCTGAAGTAGGCCATCGGCACCGGGATGGGCACGTTGATGCCGATCATGCCGACCTCCACCTCGTGCTGGAAGCGCCGCGCGGCGCCGCCGTCGTTGGTGAAGATGGCGGTGCCGTTGCCGTAGGGGTTGGAGTTGATGAGTTCCAGTGCCTGGTCGTAGGTGTCGACGCGCACGACCGAGAGCACGGGGCCGAAGATCTCGTCGGTGTAGATGCTCATCTCGGGGGTGACGTGATCGATCAGGGTGGGGCCCAACCAGAAGCCGGCTGAATCCCGCTCAGCACCTGCCTCGCCCATGACGTTGCGGCCGTCGACGACGATCTTGGCGCCGTCGGCTTCACCGGCGTCGATGTAGGCGGCGACCTTGTCGCGGTGGGCCTTGGTGACCAGCGGACCCATGTCGGAGTCCTTGGTGCCGTCACCGATCTTCAATCCGGTGGTGCGCTCGGCGATCTTGGCGACCAGGTCGTCGGCGATCGGGCCGACCGCGACGCAGGCCGAGATGGCCATGCAGCGCTCACCGGCGGAGCCGAAGCCGGCGTTGACCATCGAGTCCGCCGCGAGGTCCAGGTCGGCGTCGGGCAGGATCACGGCGTGGTTCTTGGCGCCGCCGAGGGCCTGGACGCGCTTGCCCGCGGCGGTGCCGGTGGCGTAG
>JAOPWT010000215.1 GCA_025965555.1 Mycobacterium sp. | reverse complement strand
GTGACAACTCCGGCCGTTTGCAGTGGCGTCCAGCTTGCCTCGCATTTCCCAGCGTCCCAAAATGCGCTCTTGGTTGAGCGTGCTGAACCAGAGGTCGATGAGTCGTAGGCGTACCGTGCGCGTCAGGTCGGATGATCTCGTCGAAGTCCGCGTACTGGGTCGGCGAGATGCCCGTTGAACGCTCCGCCCAGCTCATTTTACTGTTGCTTTACCTGTGCTTTACCTGGATAGGCGGAGTAGCCTTAAAGTACGGATCCACGGCAGACCAAGGTCGGACCGGAAGAGAAGTTTCCTCCTCTCGGCTGTGGCGCCCAGCATGAGCACTAGGCACCCACGCGAAGCAAGGCCCATCAAGTGGGCACAGCGCGGTGGGCTTGCGTCAGGCGGTGAAATGTCTCCTGACGCCGAGGCCACATTTCACTGCGCATCATGCACGCTTGGTAACCAGGTGGTTCGTGCTTCGGACGGCTCTCCTTTCGCTAGGAGCGCCGTCCGACTCGTGAATGCCGAACTCCCCGGCGGTAGCGGTCTCCTTGCCGAAGCAGCACTCCGCGAGCCGGGTAATCGTGTCCTGGGTGGCGACCGCGGCGAGGAGGGACGATGCCACTCTCCGATCATGAGCAGCGCATGCTCGACCAAATCGAGAGCGAGCTCTCTACCGAAGACCCTAAGTTCGCCTCGAGCGTCCGGGGTGGCAGTCTGCGTGCTCCCTCGGCCCGTCGTCGGCTCCAGGGCGCAGCACTCTTCGTGATAGGCGTGGCGATGCTGGTATCCGGTGTGGCCTTCAAGGCCACCATGATCGGAAACTTCCCGATCCTCAGCGTCTTTGGATTTGTGGGCATGTTCGGCGGGGTGGTGCTCGCAATTACCGGCCCGCGCATGGGAGGTGGGCGCGACAAGTTGGACTCCGTGTCAGGCGCGCCGCGCCAGCGTCCGGCGAAACACTCCGGCGGCTCATTTAGAGGGCGCATGGAAGATCGCTTCCGCCGCCGCTTCGATCAGTAGGCAGCAGTTCTTGAGTTCAGCGCGGACGCCGTCTCCGAAGTTAGGCCCTTCAAGGTGTCATATCGATCAGAAAATTGGGGTTCAATGGCTGCGCGTTCGATCTGCTGACATGTCGCTGCACCCACGTGCGTATCGCGCCAACGACCGACACGAACAAGCCATACAAGGTGAGAGTGCTGACGATGCCCCGAGAAACCTCGGCGGCACCAGCCTCGACTGCGGACACGCCGGCGGTCAGCGATGGCCTGCAACTCAGCGCTCCCGAAAGGCCATCCACAACAGCACGTCGAGAATCTGGATCGCGCTAACTTCATTCGGAGCGCCTGCCCCGGAACGGACTTGAACAACTGTGTCATGGGCCGATCAAGTTTTCACGCGAACAGGACAGCTGTCGCTTCCACTTGTAAGTTGCGGCGGAGCTGGCGTTAGCCTCGCGACCGTCGCCGCATGCCCGGCTTCCATGCCCAGCACACCTGCAGCCTTCTCACGAAGGTGGCTGCAGCTGCTCCGCTTGTCGTGCGGTCAGACCATCTCGGGCACACGCAGGTGTGCGAGTGCCAACTCGAAGTCGCACTCGTCGAGCACCTCTGCAGCTACTTCCTGGCTGCCCGTGCCTCTGATCTTGTCCAACTGGTCTACGTTCCGCTCCCTGGCTTCAACGCTGTCGAAGATCGCCGACGCCACGGCGCGACCGGACGCGCGGTCGAGCAGCAGGCTGGCACTGCAGAATCCCTCGAGCTCCTCGAGTGCGGGCAGGATAGTCGTCTTGTAGAAATCGATGCCTGGGTCGATCTGATTCGGGCTGACCTTGACCCAGGTGGCTCGGACACAGGCACCCTCATTCGACCGGTGGTCACGGTGCAAGACAGCGATCTCCCATTCCTCGACGTCTGCGCTGCCACCGAAAATCTCCGCGGCACGGTCACGTACCGGCCGAATAGACTCCGCGCTCGCGCGCATGGCTTCCTCGGACTGCCAGGCGCTGGTGGCAATACATCGGCCGGACGACCGGTCGACCAACAGGGACAAGCCGGTGTACCCGTCGCAGCGCTCGAGCGCGGGCATCACGGTGTCGCGGACATGCGCAATGCCGGCGTCGATGGAGGAGGGCTGTGCCTGGAAAGTCGTAGTGCGTACGTACATGATCCGCCTCCTCTGCGCGAGGCAGCGTCTGGACGGCGCCGCCGTCCACTTCATCGTCCTCCCACAGGCAAGGCGCGGCAATGGGCGGGCGGGTGTCAGCCAGACGGCAATTCGTGGTTGCCACCATTGCTGCGTACTCGGGTTATCCCCCCGAACCACACAGCAACTCGCGAACTAACTCTGGACTTCGCAAGATCCGTCGCAAGGTAAGTCTGGACTTCGCAAAGTTCGACTGGACGAGACACGCGAGTTTTTGAAGCAACTGGGCCTTCTCACCTGCGTGTCGCTACGGCACATTCGCTGCCGGGAGCGAGCACTCTGACCTGCGCGCTGAGATCTATGGGTGCCGCCCGGTTGGGCTCGACCGCTTCGCTCAAGATTTCAGTAAATGGAGCGGTCGATGGTGTGGCCACGGCGACGACCACGGTAGCGATGGCCAGCGCCCGGCGCGACAGTAGTTGCACGGCGAGTGTGCAAGGAGGGCCTCTTGGATGATGGCGCGCCGGCGGAGCGCAGCGCTTGCGTTTGCGGCCGACCGTTCGGAGGGGGACATTACACAGATTGATGTTGCGGCGGCGTTACAACCAGAAGGCATGAACATGTGCCGTTTGATCGGCTTCGCATCACCGGTGCCCACCACCTTGACCGAGCAGATCGGCAAGGACGAAGTCGCCCGGTTCGGCGACATGTCAGCCCTGCACGCCGATGGCTGGGGGCCTGCCTGGCTCCAGCCGGAGGCGGCGCATCCGCAACGACTGCAGCTGGAGCGATACCGCAGCATCGAACGTGCCCCGCGCGATCCGCGCTTCGCCGAACTGGCCGAACGAACACCCACCGTGGCGCAGCTGGTGCATCTTCGCTGGGCGACCGAGGGGCTCGCGGTGTCGTTCGCGAACACCCATCCGTTCTCGCAGGATGGAATCACGCTGGCGCACAACGGGTCCATTTCGCCACGACCGATGCTGGACTCGCTGCTTTCCCGGCTGCGAGAGCGTCGCTGCACGGGACCACGGACAGTGAGCGCTACCTCGCGCTCATCAGCAGGAACTACACACCGGTCCCGACCTACCCAACGCGGTGGCGCGGGCGATGTCCACACTGCGCGGACGCTTCACGCACGCCAGCCTCAATGCCCTGATCTTGACCGAGAACACCTTCATCGCGGTGCATGCGAGCGCGACCAGCGCGGCGCCGGTCGAGGACATGTTGGTCAGCGGGATCGGGCACGATGATCTCCCGCTGGATCACATCGACCGCTACTTCCTAATGCGGTGGCGGCGCGGGATCGACGGCGCGGTCGTGTTTTCTTCGTCCGGACTGATCGAGGACGGCTGGGAAGAGTTGCCGGACGAGTCGATCACGGTCGTCGACTTGTCCGACATGGAGGTGTCCATCCGGGAACTGGTGCCAGGACGGAGGCCATGAACTTAGGCCGAAGAAGACGCCGCCGGCTGCAGACCGAACGGTTGCCGAGACCGTCAACCAGCGACTGAACGAACTGCGACCGGCAGAGCGGCGAGTCTCGCGCACGTTGCTCGCCGATCGGCCTCAGGGCACTTTATTCTTCACCGCAACTCTCGGGCTGTCCCGCGGTATCGGCGGAGAGAAGACGTCGGCACCCCTGGACGAGGCGGCCCTGTCGACCAGGAGGGTGCTCTGCGCGGCAATCGCGGTCACATCGCTCACATCGCTCACATCGTTGCGTATGCGCAAAGCGCGGCGTTGCCGGCTCGCTCCGTTACCACAGCGGACGACCTTGGTCAGCATCGCCACAGCCGCACGGTATTCGCCCAGTTCTTCCAGGGCGGCTCGGATATGGCAGACCAACAGTCCGAGCAGGTCGGGGGCCGGAACCACAAGGTCCGAGGTCAAATCGATCCCGCGCCCTGTCAACCCCTCGCGGGCGGCCATGGAGTACCCCGCCTGCAGCGCCTCCGCGGTGATTTTCGGGGCGCGCTCGCCCCTGCTGATGGACCGCAACGCCGTCATCACCAGCGCACGTACCATCGTCGCGAGCAGAACTGTCTCGTCGACGGTGGCAGGGACGTCACTGACTCTCACCTCGACGGTCGGCAGATGAGCTGACGGCCGAACATCCCAATTGATCATTCCCGCATCGAGGATGACACCGGACTCGACCATCTCTTCCACGACCGCGTCGTAGTGCTCGGCCGAGGCGAACCACGGCGGCGGCCCCGAACAGGGCCACCGCGAGAGCATTATTGACCGCCAGCTCGCAAACCCGGTATCGACGCCGCGGTGGATGGGGGAATTGGCGGTCAGGGCCAGGAGGGCCGGTAGCCACGGACGCAAGTAGTTGCCGACCTGCACGGCGGTTTCCCGGTCAGGTACGCCCACGTGGACATGGCCGGCGCAGACTCCCCGCGTCCCAGCAAGATATTCGAACCTGCTCTCTATCGTGCGGTACCGACGAATGTCCGTGATCGGCAACACGGCTGAACGGAGCACCGGCACGCCCACCGCCAGCAACCGAGCGCCGCACTGCGCGGCAGCATCGGCGGCCGCCGACCGCATCTCGGTCAGACCCGTACGTAGTTCGTGCGTGTGCCAGCACACCGGCGTTGTGGTCTCTACCTGGCACTGGGTGAACTCTAGTTGAAGCCGGACACCAAGCTTTTCAGCCGCTTCGACAACCGCGACGTTGCACATGAGGGGGTGTCCAGTCGACGGATCGACGAGCAGAAACTCCTCCTCGACCCCCATCGACGGGTGGACCCACACGTCAGGCTCGACGGTGCCGGCCTCGTCGGCTCGGTCGGGGTATGACACGTTGGACCTTCTCCCACCTGTCGCGACGGCAAGCCGATCAAGCACGGCGCCTGCTCAATGATCACGCTGATCGCGTATGACCGATTCCGCATCTCGCAACACCCGGAACCTTTCAAGAATACTCCCCGCCTCGCAGATCTACTCCCACGGAAAACACGGTGAGCACCGATCCCAGGGCAATCACCCGAGGTTCATGGCCACGCTCGAGAACGCGATCGCCGCGGTGCCGCCCAAGGTGACCGGCACAGGCTTCATCGTGGGAACACCCGAGCAGGTGACCGCCCGGCTACGAGAGTTCGGGACGCGGGGCTGCGACATGTCGTGCTCGGGCCTCTTTCGGCCTTCATCACGGTGCGGGACTTGGTCTACGCAGGTTGGGCAGTAAAAGTAACGACCTGGAAGCAGTTGGGAGAGTAGGTCGGTGCGCTCGGCTAGATCACCTCGAGCGTAGGCACGCAGAGTTTCGAGCACTTTGTGACGACCCGTTACGACTCGGGGGCCCGAAACGCAGTCAGGCCCCCTCGAAAGGGGGCCTGACGTGGGTGGCAGGTGCAGGATTCGAACCTGCGTAGGCGTAAGCCGACGGATTTACAGTCCGCTCCCATTGGCCGCTCGGGCAGCCTGCCGGGCGCTGCGCCAAATCCGGAACCCCGGTTTGGTGCGACTAGCAGGGTACAACGAGGATGGTCCCAAGACGAAAACGCACCCACCTAGGAAGGAGCGAGTCCATGGCGGATTCAAGCTTCGACGTCGTCAGCAAGGTCGATCGCCAGGAGGTCGACAACGCGCTGAACCAGGCCGCGAAGGAACTGTCCACCCGTTTCGACTTCCGCGGCACCGACACCACCATCGCGTGGCAGGGCGAGGAGGGCATCATCCTGACCTCGTCCACCGAGGAGCGGGTCAAGGCGGCCGTCGACGTCTTCAAGGAGAAGTTGATCCGCCGGGACATCTCCATGAAGGCCTTCGACGCCGGCGAGGCGCAGCCATCCGGCAAGACCTACAAGGTGATCGGCAGCATCAAGCAGGGCATCAGCAGCGAGGACGCCAAGAAGGTCACCAAGCTGATCCGCGACGAGGGCCCCAAGGGCGTCAAGGCGCAGATCCAGGGCGACGAGATCAGGGTCAGCTCCAAGAAGCGCGACGATCTTCAGGCGGTTCAGGCATTGCTGCGCGGTGCCGATCTCGAGATCGCGCTGCAGTTCGTCAACTACCGCTA
>JAOPWT010000200.1 GCA_025965555.1 Mycobacterium sp. | reverse complement strand
GGGTCTCGGCCTGGCCCTGTTGGCGGGAATGGTCGGCATCTCACGCGTGGCCACCGGCGCGCACTACCCCGGCGACGTGCTGGCGGGGTTCGGACTCGGCGCTGCCATCGCCGTAGCAGGCGCGAAGATCGTGCCGCCGATCGTGGAGGCGCGCATACCGGCCGCCGACCCGCTGCGGGTCGACACTCCGAAGCGGCCCGACGGTGCCGGGGTCGTGCTCGTCATCAATCCGGCCTCGGGCAGCGGGACGGGTGCCCGGGTCATCGACGAGGCGCACGCAGCCCTGCCCGAGATGGAGATCGTCGAGCTCGAGAAGGACGACGACGTCGAAGAGGTGCTTCGGGCCGCCGCCCAACGCGCGGACGTCCTCGCCGTCGGCGGCGGCGACGGCACGGTGGCGTGCGCGGCAGGCGTGGCACTGGCCGCCGACCGCCCGCTGGCCGTGTTTCCCGGCGGTACGTTCAATCACTTCGCCAAGGACATCGGGTGCGAGACCGTGGCCAAGACCGTCGAGGCGATCCGCACGGGCAGCGTCGTCTGCGTCGACGTCCTGCGCCTCAACGAGACCGGCACCGTGATCAACACGGCCAGCATCGGTGCTTACCCGACGTTCGTGCAGAAGCGCGAGAAGCTGGAACACAAGATCGGCAAGCCTCTCGCCGGGGTGTATGCGATGTTCCAGACGCTGCGGCGCGGCGAGCCCGTCCGGATCCACTACGACAACAAGACTCTGCAGACGTCGCTGTTCTTCCTCGGCAACTCGTCCTACCTGCCGTCGGGTTTCGCCCCGGCACGCCGCCTGCGAATGGACGACGGCCTGATGGACGTGCGCATCCTGGAGACGGAGCGCCGGTTCAGCACGCTGCGCATCCTGACCTCGCTCGCGCTGGGGCGGCTGGTACGCAGCCCGCTGTATCACGAACTGCGGGTGCCCGAATTCAAGTTCTCGGCGGTCGACGGCCCCACCCTGCTCGCCCACGACGGCGAGCTCGCCGACGAACTCGACGAGGCGAGCTTCACGGTCCGCTATCGGGCACTGCCGGTGTTTCGTCCGCTGCCGTGACACCGGCACCAGGCAGTATCAAGAGGCACACCGCGAAGTAGAGGTAACCGAGGGCCCAGCCCGCGACGACGTCGGACAGGTGATGGACGTTCAGCGCGACCCGCCCGATGCCGACCGACAGCACGATCACGGCGCCGACCACCATGGCCCACGGGCGCAGGTCGCGGCGGACGAGCGGCAGCAGCACCACCGCCAGCGCGAGCACGGCGACCATCGACCCGAGGGCGTGTCCGGACGGAAACGACGTCGACGACGCGAAGACCAAGGCGGTGTCCGGACGGGGCCGGTCGGCCAGGCGTTTGGCCCCCTCGGTGACCAGGGCGGACAACTCGATGCTGACGAAGAGAAACAACGCGACCCGCGGTTGTCGGCGCTTCAGTGCGTACGCGATCAGGCCGAGGGCCAGCACGCGGAACGACACCGGGGAGAACACCGTGCACCAGGCGTTCCAGAGCGTCACCCAGCCGTGGTGCTCGACGCCGATCCGATGGGCCGCGGCCAGCGTCGACGCATCGGGCCCGAGCACCCAGCTCCAGCCGAGCGCCCAGCCGAACCACAGGGTCGCGTAGACCACGGCGGATATCGCTGCCAGCCCGATGAGCCACCAGCGGTTCGTCACGAATCCGCGCTGCACCTCTTGTAACACCTTTCACAACCGTACCGATGAATGCAGTAGCGCCCGCGCTGCCGTCACACCCCCGACTCTTGACGGCAGTGCGGGCCCTTTTTGCTTTCGGTGGGAACACGGTCGTCACAATCCCGAAACAACGCGGATTTAGCTTTGCTAACCATGACTCAAGAGCTCAACAAGGAGCCTGACGCCCCAGATAGTCCTGGGATCGCGGAGGTCGACCTCGACACCATGACCGCCACCAAGGAGACCTTGGAGGACTACACGCTTCGCTTCGCGCCGCGGAGCTATCGCAAGTGGTCCACGCGCGTGGTGGGCATCTCGGCCCTCGGCGGCATCGCGTACCTGGCCGACTTTGCCATCGGGGCAAACATCGGCATCGCCTACGGCACGACCAACGCGCTGTGGGGCATCCTCATCTTCGCCGTCGTCGTGATGCTGACCGGCTTCCCGGTGGCCTACTACTCGGCGCGCTACAACATCGACCTCGACCTCGTCACCCGCGGCAGCGGCTTCGGCTACTACGGGTCGGTCGTCACCAACGTCATCTTCGCGACGTTCACCTTCATCTTCTTCGCCCTCGAGGGCTCGATCATGGCCCAGGGCCTCAAACTCGGCCTCGGCATCCCGCTGTGGCTGGGCTACGCGGCGTCCACGCTCATCATCTTCCCGCTCGTCATTTACGGCATGAAGGTGCTGTCGACGCTGCAGGTGTGGACCACGCCGCTGTGGCTCGTTCTGATGGTGGCGCCGTTCGTCTATCTCGTCATCAGCCACCCGGAGACGGTCGGTCAATTCTTCGCCTACCAGGGTGAGAACGGCGTTCAGGGCTTCGACCTCGGCTCGACCCTGCTGGCAGCCGGCGTCTGTCTGTCGCTCATCGCGCAGATCGCCGAGCAGAACGACTACCTGCGCTTCATGCCTCCGAAGACCCCCGAGAACAAGCGCAGCTGGTGGACCTGGATGTTCCTGGCCGGCCCCGGCTGGGTCATCTTCGGCGCCATCAAGCAGATCGTCGGCCTGTTCCTCGCGGTGTACCTGATCGCCAACGTCGCGGACAGCGCGGGCGTCGCCAACCAGCCGGTGCACCAGTTCCTGGAGATCTACCAGAACTTCCTGCCGCCGTGGCTCGCCATGACACTGGCCGTCGTGCTCGTCGTCATCAGCCAGGTCAAGATCAACGTGACGAACGCCTACTCCGGCTCGCTGGCGTGGACCAACTCGTTCACCCGCGTCACCAAGACCTACCCCGGTCGTCTGGTGTTCCTTGGCTTCAACCTGCTGATCGCGCTGGTTCTGATGGAAGCGAACATGTTCGACTTCCTGAACACGATCCTGGGCTTCTACGCCAACTGCGGTATGGCGTGGGTCGTGGTGGTCGCCTCCGACATCGTCTTCAACAAGTACCTGCTGAAGCTGTCGCCGATGCAGCCGGAGTTCCGCCGCGGCATGCTCTACTCGTTCAACCCGGTCGGCTTCGGCTCGATGCTGATCGCGGCAGGCCTGTCGGTGATCGCGATCTTCGGTGGCCTCGGCGAGGCCATCCGGCCGTACTCGCCGCTGGTCGCCATCGGCCTGGCACTGGTGCTCCCGCCGATCATCGCGATCGCCACCAAGGGCAAGTACTACCTGCGCCGCACCGATGACGGCATCGAACTCCCGATGCTCGACGAGCACGGCAACCCGTCGGATGCGCACCTGAAATGCCATGTCTGCCACCACGATTACGAACGGCCGGACATGATCAAGTCGGCAAGCGACGAGGGATACATCTGCTCGCTGTGCCTGTCCACCGACA
>JAOPWT010000194.1 GCA_025965555.1 Mycobacterium sp. | reverse complement strand
GGTCGTCGTGGACGAGGCGGACGTGGTCGCCGGCCACTAGCGTTTCTCTCCCGCGAGCAGACGCAAAAGGTGCCCGACACGCCGAGCGTGCGGGCACTTTTGCGTCTGCTCGCGGGAGAGAAGGGTCAGTCGCGGACGAACGGCACCTCGGTCGCCGGTGCGAGCACGACGTACATGCGCCGCCAGGGGTCGGTGCCCTCGAGTCGCCACTGATGGCCGGAGCCCTCGGTGTCCTCGGCGAGCAGCACGTCGCCGGGGTGCAGGGTGAATTCCTCGCCGTCACGCGTCGTGAACACCAGCGTGCCCGCAAGAGTCACGACGAGTTGGCGTACCGGTGCGGTGTGCCACGCCAGCGTGCCGCCGCCTGCCGTCTCCTCGACGGTGACGTGCGTCGACGACATCGCCGGCGACACCTGATCGTCGTTGCGACCGGTGCGCATGTCCAGCCGACCGATCTCGACGTGCGACGAACCCTCTTGCCCGGTCCACAATCGAACGCATCGGATCATTTC
Organism: Mycobacterium sp.; assembly: GCA_025965555.1. GTDB lineage: Bacteria > Actinomycetota > Actinomycetes > Mycobacteriales > Mycobacteriaceae > Mycobacterium. The sequence goes on along the minus strand of JAOPWT010000194.1, from coordinate 5,624 downwards.
CGCCTCCCCTCCCCTACTGGTCTCTAGCGTGGATACATCATGGGCACCGCGACGGTAGTAGCGACATTCCTGCTGGCGGCACTATTCGCCTTTGCCGCTTCGATCAAGGTCCTCGGTGTCCCGCAATCTCTGGCCATCCGCGACCATCTCGGCATCTCGCCAACTGTCTGGCGGGTGATCGGGCTGCTCGAGCTCGCGGGCGTCGTCGGTGTGCTGGCCGGGCTGGCGTGGCAACCGCTCGGCATCGCCGCCGCCGTCGGACTCGCGCTGCTGTCGGTGGGAGCGGTCGCCAGCCACGTACGGGCCTCCGACGGTGCCGGTCAGTCCGTGCCCGCCGCCATTGGGCTGGTGCTGGCGGTGGCGACCGCCGTGCTTCACATCGTCTGACGTCGCGAGGCGCCGATCACACCTGCGCAGCTAGGTGTCTTAGTTAACCTAATAATTCGTAGTCAACTGTCTACGAAGTCCCCTACGCTGAATCCCATGCCCACCCGCACGCACAGCGCCGATCCCCGCGCCGAACGAGTCCGCACCCTGCTGCGCGACGCCGCGTTCGCGTTGGCGCACGAACGTTCCGTCGACGAGATCACCGTCGGCGACCTGGTGGCGCGCGCCGGTGTCAGCCGGCAGGTGTTCTACCGGCACTTCACCGACCGGGACGACGCGGTCGCGACGGCCTTCGCCGTCGCGTTCTCCGCTGCCGCCGCGGACATCCGGGGCGACGCCCGGTCGCGGATCGCCGCGCTGTTCGCCTTCGCCGCGGAGCACCGCGCGATGTACCGCAACGTGGTGCCGAGCGCCGTCACCCAGCGGGTGGTCGCGGCGTTTCGCGCCGAACTCCTGCCCGCCTGCGAGGAGATCGCCGCGCAGGGCATGCACGTCGTCGGCCCGATCGCCGACATCGCCCCGGAATCCGTCAGCCGCTTTCTGGTCGGCGGCTTCCAGGAGGTGCTCCGGTCGTGGATGGAAGATCCGGTCGCGACCGACCTCCACGGCAGGGTGACCGCCGCGCTCGACACCGTCGATGCGCTGCTGGGCCTGACCGTCACCACGCACTGACCTCGCAAGGAAAGGACCCCACCGTGGGTAAGCACGAAGCTCCACACGAGCGCCACGCTCCGAAACTCGACATCGCCAACCGGCGCGTGTCGCGGACCGACGTCCGCAAGATGGCCATGGCGATGGCGGCACTCACCGTCTTCGTCATCGCGATGATCGCAAGCTACTCGGGCGCGTTCGCCAAGCCGACGCTGCATCACCTCGACGTCGCGGTCGCCGGACCGCAGCAGGTGGTCGAGGCCATCCGCGGTCAGGACACCCTTTCGGTGACGCAGGTCGCCGATGCGGCAGAGGCCCGCGCCAAGGTGTACGAGCGCAAGACCGACGCGGCCTTCGTCGTCGGGCAGACCGGCGAGTTGAAGATCTACGTGGCGGCCGGCGGTGGCCGCAGCGTCGCCAACGCCTCGGAGACGGTCGGCCGCGCCATCGCCACCAAGGCCGGCCTGACGCCCAGCGTCGAGGACGTCGCCCCGACCTCGCCCGCAGACCCGCAGGGCACCGTCGAGTTCTACGCCGTCATCTTCCTGTCGATCGGCGCGACGTTGGGCGCCGCGGTGTTCGGACTGATGATGGGCAGCGTGCGCAGGCTGTCGACGCTGGCGCTTCGCACCCTCAGCCTCGCCGCGTACTCGGCGCTGCTGGCAGGTGGCGTGACGCTCTACGTCGACGCCGTCCTCGGCGCGCTGAGGGGTCACACCTGGCAGGTCTTCGGCGCACTGTGGCTGTACGCCATGGGCGTCGCCGGTGCCGTCACCGGTGTGGCCGCCGCGTTCGGCACCGTGGCGTCGGCGTTGGTGACGCTGTTCCTGGTCATCGTCGGCAATGCCGCGGCCGCGGGCCCCGTCGGGTTGCCGCTGCTCTCGGGCTTCTATACGACGTTCAACGCCATCGTCCCGCAGGGGTCGGGCGTGGCACTGCTGCGCAGCCTCGAGTACTTCGGCGGCAACGGCGCCTTGACACCGATTGTCACCCTGGCCATTTGGGGTGCGGCCGGACTCGCACTCGCGGTGATCGCAGTGCTCGCTCCCAGGGCGTGGACGAATTATCGTGTGAGTCATGACCGTTACCGAGTCAGGGCTCAACGAGACGGAGCCGTACTACGACCTCGGGTCCTATCACCGGTCGATTGAGACGCCGTCCGCCCAGGCCCAAGTGTGGTTCGACCGCGGCTTGGTCTGGGCGTACGCGTTCAACCACGAGGAATCGATCCACTGCTTCGAGCGGGCGTTGGCGCTGGACCCCCAGCTCGCCATCGCCCGCTGGGGCATCGCCTATGCGATCGGTCCGAACTACAACAAGGCGTGGGAGGCATTCGACCCGGTCGATCTGACCGCGTCGTTGGTCAGGGCGCGGATGGAACTGGGGCTGGCGGCCAAGGGCCGGGCATCCGCCGTCGAGCTCGGCCTGATCGATGCACTCGCCGCGCGCTTCCCCACCGACGACGCCGCGGACACCGACGCCTTGACGGGCGGACACGCCGGCTACGCCGACGCCATGGCCACGCTCGCCGACGCCTACCCTGCCGATACCGACGTCCAGGCCCTGGCTGCCGACGCATTGATGAACGTCTCGGCGTGGGCGCTGTGGGACACCAGCACCGGCGAGCCCGCATCAGGGTCACGGGTGGTGGAGGCCAAGCGCATCCTCGACGCTGCGCTCGCCACCGATGAGGGGCGCACGCATCCCGGCGTGCTGCACCTCTACCTGCACGCCATGGAGATGTCGGCCCGGCCCGAGGACGCATTGCCTGCCGCCGACCTGTTGCGTGGCCTGGTCCCCGATGCCGGTCATCTGCAACACATGCCAAGCCACATCGACGTGCTGTGTGGCGACTACCGCAGCTCCATCGACGCGAACAACGCTGCGGTACAGGCGGATCGGAAGTTCGTCCACCGTGCCGGCCCACTCAACTTCTACTCGCTCTACCGGGCACACGACCTTCACTTCGTCGTCTACTCCGCGATGTTCGAGGGACGATATGCGACCGCGACGCAGGCAGCCGACGAGCTTGCCGCGCAATTGACTCCCGAGCTGCTGGCGATCCAATCCCCACCGATGGCCGATTGGCTCGAGGCGTTCGTCCCACTGCGGGTGCACGTGCTGATCCGCTTCGGCCGCTGGGACGAGCTGATCGCGCTACCGCTACCCGATGACGTCGAGCTCTATTGCACGACCGCCGCAACCATCCACTACGGCCGCGGTGTCGCGCACGCCGCCAAGGGACAGTTGACGCAGGCGCTCGCCGAGCGGGAGGCCTTCACCAAGGTCTACGCCGCGATCCCGGAGAGTCGGTACCTGTTCAACAACACCAGTCGTGACATCCTTGCGGTTGCCGCAGCCATGCTGGACGGCGAAATCGCCTATCGAGACCAGCGATTCGCGGAGGCCTTCGAATTACTCACGCGCGCAGTCGAACTCGACGATGCGCTGCCCTACGACGAGCCATGGGGCTGGATGCAGCCGACCCGGCACGCCTACGGTGCATTACTTCTCGAGCAGGGCCACGTCGCCGAGGCGGCCGCGGTGTACGCCGCCGACCTCGGGCTGGACCCCACCCTGGCCCGCTGCTGTCAGCATCCGAACAACGTGTGGAGCCTGCACGGCTATCACGAATGTCTGACGCGGCTCGGGCGCGACGACGAAGCCGCCATCGTCGGCCAGCAGCTCGAGCTGGCGCGTGCCAGGGCCGACGTGCCGATCCTGGCGTCGTGTGCGTGCCGACTGGACATCGAGAAGCGCGAAGACGGCTGCTGCGGCTAGCATCCTCGGTCGGACACGACGGAACCGTCGCCCGCCGGTGTAGCGCTGGACCGGTTCTCTATCGTCGGTGAACGTGAACCGTGTGTGGGATCAGGTACGGGCCTACGTGCGCAGCGCGCCCCTGACGTACGCATGGCTGGCCGTCCTGTTGGCGACGACACTGGTGCAGCACCAGTTGAGCGCACGGATCCTGCGGAGGCTGCTGCAGTCGACCTCGACGAACCTGCATCATCTGGCGTCCGATCCCCTGCGGGTGCTGTTCCAGAGCCTGCTGTGGATCGACGGCCGGTACTGGTGGCCCTACCTGCTGATCTTCACGGTGTTCCTCGCCCCGGCCGAGCGGTGGCTCGGACATCTGCGGTGGGCGGCCGTGGGACTGGTCTGCCATGTCGGCGCGACGTACCTCAGCGAGGGCTACCTCTACTGGTCCATCCAGGAGGCCGCGGCCTCATCCCGCCTCATCGATGCCCGTGACGTCGGCGTGAGCTACTTCGTGGTCGGCATCGTCGGGGTGCTGTTCTACCGGGTGCCCAGGCGGTGGCGCTGGGGCTACCTGGCGGCGACGGGTGCGCTCGTCGTCGGCGGACTGCTCTATGAGACCAACTTCACCTCGCTCGGGCACCTCTGCGCGCTGTTGCTCGGGCTGGCCTGCTACCCGCTGACGCGCCGAAGGCGGACACCCGAGGCTGCGTACACTCCGGCTGTGGCGATCAGCGATGACGACCTGGGGCACCTACGCCGCTGCGTGGAACTGGCCAGGGAGGCGCTCGACGCAGGCGACGAACCGTTCGGCTCGGTGCTCGTCGATCCGGACGGGACGATCCGGTTCGAGGACCGCAACCGCGTGAAGGACGGGGACGCCACCCAACACCCCGAATTCGCGATCGCCCGCTGGGCCGCGACCAATCTCAGCCCGGCGGATCGGGCTGGCGCGACGGTCTACACCTCGGGTGAGCATTGCCCGATGTGTTCGGCGGCCCATGCGTGGGTAGGCCTTGGTCGAATCGTCTACGCGACGTCGTCGGCCCAACTCACCGTGTGGCGCGGCGAATGGGGACTACCTGCGGGCCCCGTCGCCGCGCTGCCGATTTCGGTGGTGGCGCCGCAACTTGCCGTAGCCGGACCGGCACCCGAACTCGCGGAGGAGATGAAGGCCATGTACGAACAGACTTTCAAGACATGACCGATCCGGCGTGGGTCGAACACGCAATCTGGTGGCAGATCTACCCGTTGGGCTTCGTCGGCGCATTCCCGGCCGATCCCGCCCCCACCGCCGACGAGCACCGGCTCGGCCGCGTCGCAGCGTGGCTCGACCACGCCCTCGAACTCGGCGCGTCCGGTATCGCACTCGGACCCGTGTTCGCCTCAAAGACGCACGGCTACGACACCATCGATCACTATGCGATCGATCCACGCCTCGGCGACGACTCCGACTTCGACCATCTCGTCGAGCAGGCCCGTGGGCGTGGACTGAGAATTCTGCTCGACGGCGTCTTCAATCACGTCGGCACCGACTTCGGCCGCTATCAGCAGGCCGTGGCGGGCGGCGACGAGTCATGGTTCCGCAAGGGGCGCAACGGTTTCGCCACCTTCGAGGGCCACGAGGGGCTGGTCACCCTCAACCACCGCAATCCGGAGGTCGTCGACTACGTCGTCGACGTCATGCTTCACTGGCTGCGGCGCGGCGCCGACGGGTGGCGGCTGGATGCCGCCTACGCGGTGCCCGACGAGTTCTGGGCCAAGGTGCTGCCGCGGGTGCGCAGGGAGTTCCCCGACGCCTGGTTCGTCGGTGAGGTCATCCACGG
>JAOPWT010000139.1 GCA_025965555.1 Mycobacterium sp. | reverse complement strand
AAACAGCTTGGTACTCGGTGTAATAGAGCCCCACCATGACCGCGGCCCGCAGTCCGTTGATGTCCTCCGGTGCGACGCCGGCGTGCTCGAGCGCCTCCCACGCCACCTCGAGCAGCACCCGCTGCTGAGGGTCCATCGCCTCGGCCTCGCGCGGGGAGATCCCGAAGAAGTCCGCATCGAATCCGGCGATATCGGGCAGGAAGGCTCCCCACTTCGAGGCCATGCGTCCGGGAACTGTGGGGTCGGGATCGTAGAAGGCATCGGCGTCCCAGCGGTCGGCGGGCACTTCTCCGATCGCGTCGCCACCGTTGGCCAAGAAATCCCAGTACCCTTGCGGGCCGATGCCCCCGCCGGGAAATCGGCAGCCGATGCCCACCACCGCCACCGGTTCGGCAGCCGCGATGCGAGACGCCGTTTCGAACCGATCCGTCAGCGCTGTCCTCTGGTCGGCCGTCATTGCCGACACCCTGTCGAAGGCCGTCTTCATCGGAGGCCACCTGGACTGCCCGCAGGCACCGATTCCGCGCTGTCGAACAGCGCGTCCAGGATGCTGCCTTCGGTCTCCGGCAGCAGATCGGCGTTCTCGCTCGACTCCTGTGGTGGCACCAGCTTCTTGGCCAGATACGCGGCCAACGACGTGATCGTCGGGTGATTCCACAGCATCGTCGCCGACAACTCGACGCCGACGAACTGCTCGGCCTCTCGCCGTACCGACATCGCCATGACGGAGTTCAGGCCCAGCTCTGCAAACGGTCGATCGAGTTCGAGCTGGGCTTCTGGCAACCGGAGCTCACCGGCGAGGACCGTGCGCAGTTCGACCTCCAACTCGTGCAACACCGCATCGAAGGTCATCTCCGACCATGCTCGCGCCACGGGGACGGTGTGGTCGTCGGCCTGCACCCCCGAAGGCGACGAGCCGTCGGCGGCGGGCAACGGAGCCATCACCGCTTGGGCGACGTCGTGGCGTTCGACGAATTCCCAAGCCGCAAACGCTTCGTCCGGGTTGACCGGCCGTGACCCCATCAGCGCCAGCTCGGCAACGACCATCTGCGCGTCCTTGGCGAACCCAAGTCCCTGCCACGCCACCCAGTCCAGGCTCACGGTGTGGCCGCCCTGGTGGTGGCGGGCCCTTGCCAGACAGTCCAGGTACGCATTCGCCGCGGCGTAGGCACCCTGTCCGGGAACACCGAAGATGCCCCCTGCTGATGCCGTCATGTAGAAAAAGTCGACGTCGGCAGGCGGAAAGGCCTCGTGCAGAACTCGCGCGCCGGCGATCTTCGGCCACATCGTGCGCCGAGCCCGGTCGCCGGACACCTCGTTCAGTAGTTGACCTTCGGTCACACCCGCGGCGTGGACCACGCCCCGTATCGGCGGCGCACCGGCTGCGTCGCGCTGCGCGATCAGCGCCGCCACCGCGTCACCGGATCCGATGTCCAGAACAACCGCGTCAACGGCAACGCCCCTGCGTTCGAGCGACCGGATCGCCGCGATCTTCCTGCGCTCATCGGCTGTCAGGCCCTCACCATCCCAGTCGCGCCGCGCGGGCAGTGCGCTGCGCCCGGCGAGCACCAGGCGACGCGCACCAAGGTCGGCCAGCCAGCCCGCGATCAGGAGACCCAGTACGCCCATGCCGCCGGTGATCAGATACGAGGCGTCGGCGTGGCACCGCAAGGGTTCTCGCACAGGCGGTCCGGAGATCGGCACCAGGGTAGGGACGAGGAACTCACCGTCACGCAGGGCCAGAACGGATTTGGCGGCGGTGGGCAGGACAGAGGCCAGGGCCGCCGCGTGCGCTCCGGCGTCGTCGTCTTCGGGCAGGTCGACCAGACCACCCCACGCCTGGGGCTGCTCGGCACCGATGACGCCGGCGAGCCCCCACAGCGCACTCTGGCGCAATGCCCTCTCCGAGTGCGCTTCCCGGACACCGAAGGTGACGATCCACAGCCTTGTCGGGCGATCGTCGCCACGCTCGGTGAGGTGGCGGACCACCTCGGCGACGTCCGTGGTCAACCCGGCGGCGACGTCTACGTCGGATTCCGCGATGTCCCCTGGCTCGGCGACGTAAACCGTGTAGCGGGCCTCTCCGGCCTCGACGACGGTGTAGCCCTCGCCCGCAAGACCGTTGCGAAGCGCGCGGGCGGCCTCGCTCGTCCCGAGCACGGCCACCGTGCCCGTCGCGGGTTGCTCGTCGGGTCCGGTCCACGGCCGCCATTCGATGCCGTGCGCCAGCGCGCGCGGGTCGCCATCCGCAGCCGTCGATGCCGAGTCAACGCTCGCGTAGCGCAGCTCGCGAATGTCTACGCAGCTGACGCCCTCGGCAGACTTGACGACGACGTCGACGACCAGGTCATCGCCGCTGCCTTGATGTCGGAACACCTCGACAGTGGCTCGCGTGGAACCAAGTTCGCCGCCGATTCTCGCGGCCTTGACACCGGCCGGGAACATCATCTGCGGGTTGGAGCCGTCGGCCAGGCGGCCGAGACTGATCGCGGCGTCGAGCACGGCGACCGTCGACGTCTCGGGCAATTCGATGTCAGCGCGTAGTCCGCCAGGTACCGAACTGCAGGACAGGATCGACCACTCGTAGGCCTGGCCCTCGACACCCCATGCGCGCTGCATCTCGGTGACCGAAGACAAGTCGTACTCGGCCGTTTCGCCGCCGTCACCGAATGCGGATTGCGGCTCGTCGTCGCGCTGCCAGGGCGCGATGCGGGCGCTGGCGTGCCGGACCCACCGGCCCTCGTCGCTGCCCGCGGCGGTCGACGACAGGGTAACGGTTTCGCCGTCGGCAACCACCTGGACGATCCGGGGCGAATCG
>JAOPWT010000130.1 GCA_025965555.1 Mycobacterium sp. | reverse complement strand
CGTGCCGGCTACTGCGCCGCCGGCGCCGCCCGCGCCGCCGGGATTGCCGGTGGTGCCGGGTAGGCCGTTGCCGCCGGTGACGGTGCCGGTCGCGCCTGCTGCACCCTCGGTGCCCGCCGCACCGCCTGCTGCGGGGTTGACCCCGTCGGCGCCGGTGGCGCCCATAGTGGTGCCCGCCGGACCGGTGGTGCCGTTGGCGGCCGTGCCGGTGCCTGCTGCACCGACGGTGCCTGGCGTGCCAGCGCCGCCGACACCGCCCGCACCGCCCTGGCTGAACAATCCCCAGGCGCCGGCGTTGCCGCCGTTGCCGCCTGCCGCGCCGGTCCCACCGGTGCCTCCGGTTCCACCGTTGCTGAAATGGGCCAGCAATCCGGCGTTGCCGCCGTTGCCGCCTGCTGCGCCAGCGCCGCCGACCCCGCCAGCCCCGCCGCCGCCGAAGAACAACCCGCCGCCGCCGCCGTTGCCGCCGACCACTCCCTCGGTGGCGGAGGCGCCGATGCCGCCGTAGCCGATCAGCAGCCCGGCGTTGCCGCCGTTGACCCCGCTGCCGGGCGCGCCGTTGGTGCCGTTGGCGATGAAGATGTTGACGATGGGGACCAGGCCGATGAGTCCAATGACGTTGTAGAGCGGCTCGTTGAGGGTGGGGCCGATGAACGCGTTGGCCAGCGCGTTCGGGGTGGGCGTGTTGGGGGTGAGCGCCATAGTGGCGAAGCTGAACACGGCACTGGGGCGATCGTGACAACCGCTGGTCATCAGGAGGCAGGACGGGCTTGCCGCCGGAGACAGCGGCGCTGGTGCGGCTTGGGCGGTGCCACCGCCGAAGGCCAGGGCGACGCCGGTGCCGGCGATGGCGATCCCGGTAGCGATGGGGTAAAGGGAATTCTTCATGGTTGAGCTCCTGATTTCTGGCTCGGAGGAGCCAATGGGCTGTAAGCCGTGAGTCGAAGACTGTGACGTGAGACGTCCTTGACACCTATGGCTGTCGCGGCGATGGTCGCGAGCGTGGGGCCCTCCCTCTAACCAGTCCAGGTGATGCATGTCACCATACGACTATGCATGCATACATGCAAGGAATGACGTGCATCCAAGCCGCTAAATGACGACACCGGTGTCACTCGGTGTGAATCCCGGAAAGCGGGCGCGTCGGGGATTCACCATCGCCGGCAGAGAAGAGGACACCGTCACTGCCGTCGCGGGCACGACCGCCCCTGCCGCCGCCACGGAGCCGGCTGGCGTCACAAGGGCGGCAGGGCGCCAGGTTTCCCGGTTGACCAGCTTTTGGTCAGCGCGCGCGAGGTGCATGCACGGTGCGTTTATGTATGTGCGCCTGCAAATGGCCGGTGTACTGTGCGAATGCACGTCCGCACGATGGTGGCGGGAGCGCAGGCCGCTCGGAGTCGAGGACGTGATGACGGGAGTCAAGGGTCGCCATGGGGGAATCGCTGGAGAACCGCCCACTCGAGGCTGCCGAGGTGGTGTCCGCGGGCCCGGGCGGGGTGCCCGGCGAGGCGATGTGGTGGCGATACGTCATGACGGTCACTGGTGATGCCGTGCAGAAAGACATCGCCGCGGCCACCGGGATCGATCAGTCCAGCATCTCGCGGTGGCAGCGCGGCACCAATACGCCCCGGGCCGAAGCCGTGGTCGCTCTGGCGCGAGCCTACGGGCGGTCCCCGGTCGAGGCTCTGGTGGCAGCGGGCTATTTGTCCAGCTCCGAGTTGGGCGTGGTGGAGCTGACGACGCTGACCGGTGACCTGACCGGGGCCTCGGTCGATGCGCTGTTAAGCGAGCTGCGGCGCCGGCTGCTCGCCGTGAGTCCCGAGCAGGCGCAGGAGTGGCCGCCCGGCTGGTCCGCCGATGACCCTGGCGTGAGCCGGCCGGAGAATGGCGAGCAGAGCGGCGATCTCCGCCGCTGAGAGGTCATCGGGGCGCACCCGCGACATCACCTGCTGAATCTCCCACCGCAGATGCGGCAACAGACAATTCCGCACTTGCTCCTGGCTCCGAGTTGCGCCGCCACCCACCGTTGAGACTTCCACCGTGATCCACCTCGACTTCCTGACACGTCACGCGCGTACAAAACTCGCGGCAACGACTTAACTCTCTACCTACCCGTCAATATTCGCAAGCAAACACGTTGATCTTAGATCCGGAGCTATGCGGGCAAAGACATTGCGTTGGGGGTGCGACGCACCGCGCCTGACAGAGCACCACAATACCGCGGCTCACCTCGGCGGGCGCAGACTTTGCTGAGCCCGCGCCTGCGGGTGCGTTAGCCGTTCAAGATTGGCAACCCAACGTCTTTACGCCTGGCTACGCCGTTAGCGGCACAGTCATCGTGGTAGGGTGTCGATCCGGCATTTCGTTCAAGACAAGAACTCTATATTGCCCTACGCCTTTGCTGCCGAGCAAACGATTCAGCGTAATCAGGTCATGCTCTCCGATGAGCCCCAGCAAATCTTTTAAAGCCTGCAGTAGAACCAATCTGCATCTCGGGGCGGCCCCATACTGCGCGGTGGATCATCGTCGCTACCTTCGAGACGGCCGCTCTGAACATGGCGGGTGTATCCACACCGCCGAATGTGCAAACTTATTGGATATGAGTGGGACTTGATGGCTCGGACTCATAACTCTTGAATTTGTGGGGGGAGCACTCATCAGCGTCGGGCAGGGGAACGCGCGGCCCGAATAACCCGCGGGCTCTCGCCAACGGACTGATTCTCATGAAGATGAGACCGTCGTTGCCGGGACGGTCCACTGTTGGTGATGCCAGTCTGACGGTCGTTGGGGAACCCGATCGGGAGGGCTGCGGTGAGCCAGCGGGGCGACGGCGCGGTGGTCTGCGGCGCGAGCATGGCGGGTCTGTTGGCCGCGCGTGTGCTCTCGGAGTTCTACGCGTCCGTCACGGTGGTGGAGCGTGACGTGTTGCTCGAAGCGGCGACGCCCCGACGTGGGGTACCGCAGGCGAGGCATCTTCATCAGCTGTTGAGCCGCGGGTCGATGATCCTGAGCGAATTGTTTCCTGGCCTCTTCGACGACCTCCTGGCTGCCGGCGCCAACGTCATCGATGACCCCTCGCTGGCCTACATCGGCGTCGGTGACCACGTATTGGTTCAGCACGGCCATTTCGCGAATCCGGAAGAAATGCTCGTGTACTCCGTCAGCCGGCCGCTACTGGAGGCCCAGGCGCGACAGCGGGTCCAGGCGATCGAGAACGTGACGCTGCTCGACGGGCACGACGTGGTCGAGCCGATCCTCGGCCACGCCGACCGCGTCACCGCAGTTCGAGTCGTCAGCCGAGAAACGAAACAAGAACGCACATTGGCCGCGGACCTGGTGCTCGACGCGACGGGCCGCTCGGCACGCACGCCGGCATTCCTGCAGACACACGGCTACCCCCGCCCGCGCGAGCAGACGTACGCGGTGAACCTGAGCTACACGAGTCAGACGCTTCGAATGCCCAACGGGTCATTCGGCGAGAAGGTCGTCGTCGTCGCTCCCACCATTGAAAGATCCACCGGCGCAGGTATTTTGGCCTATGAGGAAGACACCGCGGTCCTCACGTTGATCGGTGTCGCGGGGAAGAAGCTACCCGCGGATCTCCCCGGCCTCCTCTCCTCGGCCGCAGGACTCCTGCCGCCCCGCATCACCGCAGCGTTGCGCGCCGCAGAACCGTTGGGAGAGGTATCGGCGCAACACTATCCAGCCAGCGTGTGGCGCCGCTACGACAAGTTGGCCCGCTTTCCCAAGGGACTTCTCGTCATCGGCGACGCCGTCTGCAGCCTCAACCCGGTGTACGGCCAGGGCATGACGTCCGCCGCGTTGCAAGCGAAGGTGTTGCGCCAGTGTTTGGCCGCAAACAGCGCCGACGACGTCGGCCGACGTTATTTCGCCACCGCCGCCAAGAGATTGGCCCCGATGTGGCAGGCCAACAGGATCAATGACTTCGCGGTGGCTCCTGCAGACGGGTGGCGCTCGATTCCGCAGCGGCTGCTCAATTGGCACACCGACAAAGTGATGGCCGCGGCGGCCGACGACATCGTCCTGACCGAGGCGTTCATGCGGGTACTCCAACTCCTCGACCCGCCCGTCGGCCTGCTGCGACCCGCACTGTCAATGCGTGTCATCACGGGAAACCGCCGCCGTTCCAGATGCGGCTGATCCGGGTCAGATCAGATCGACGTTGCGCAGGTGCACGTCCATGGTCGACGTCAGCGGGCTTGGATGCAATTGGTTTTAGCGGGTGGTGTCCCACCAGTCGAGCACGCGTATCCCGTACAGGGTCAACCACTTTGACGGCTCACCTGCGGGAACGTCGACCTCGAACCAGACTCGTCCGGGGAGCGTGCGGGCCTGGACCCACGTGCCATCGGGCTGCCTGGCGGCGCGGATGAGTTCGATCGCGTCGGCCATGCGCGGGTCCGGCGCGGTGCCGTCGAACAGCGATCGTCGGCGGAAGTACTCGGCGGCATTGAGCACGCTGTAGCACCACCGCATCGGATACCCGAACTGGTCCACCCACGGCGCCACCGGCTGCCCCGTCGACAGACGGCGGAACAGCCCGCGCACCAACAGGTACTCCTCGCCGGAATCTCGGGCTGCGCGTGCGGCGTTGGTGCCGCCGGTCGCGATGTCGTAGTCCAGCAGTCCCTTGAGTGCGTTGAGCGTGGAGTGGAACGACGACCGCGCCGAACCCTCGACCCATTCACAATTCCATCCGCCGTCGGCAAGTCGATGTTCGACGAACCAGTCGACGATGCCGGTGACGTCCGCACCGAGCCAGACTCCGTTCGAGACCGTCCACGCGTTGATGCAGCAGTCCACCTCGCCGCCCCAGTAGGGCAGGTTCTCGTACTCCCAGCGACTGTTGGCGGCCAACCGTTCAGCCGTCCGCCGATCCCGTAGCACGGTGGAATCGAGGCCCCATGCCCGCAGCGAGTTGAGCGTCCAGGTGGTGGCCGTCCACGGCTGCCCGGCACCCTCTGCGCCCTCGGGACCGTGAAAGTCGAAGTCCGCCGGGAAGAATGCACCGCCGGCCCACTGCCCATCGGAGTCCTGAAGCGCCAGCAGCCGCGCCCCGAAACCCTCGGTCGCAACCCTGGCCCGCGTCGCCTCCCACACCTGGGGCGGTTCGTGCGCAAGGTCGCGCTCGACCTGCCAACGAAGGGAAGGGTCGGAGTCCAGGAGCCAGGTCATCAGGGGCGTCGCCGCCATGGACCGACTCTAACGGCGGCAGACACGGCGACGCGCGTCACCCGTGGCACCATCGGATCATGACGGAACCACCGAACGGGTTGCCGAGATACCGGCTACTGACCGGGCCGGACGACGAGGCGTTCTGCCGTCGCGTCAGCGAGGCACTCGATCTCGGCTACGAGCTGTACGGGGATCCCGCCATCAGCCTCGACGGCGGGAGGGCCGTGGTTGCTCAGGCGGTCGTCTGGCATCGAGTCGTGCGGTACGTCTGAGCCTCAGTCATCGCCCGCGGCGACGAGCGAGGTCAGCTTCACCGACGGATTGTCGCGCTGGAAGCCTTCGAGTCGCCACTTCGTGGAGAACAGCACCAGGATGACGCCGTCGGTGCGCGTGAATACCTCCACCGACGGTTGCCGCTGAAGGAACTCGACGTCGTCCGGACTGGCCGCACGCGCGACGGTGTAGGGCAGGGGTTCCAGTGCGATCGGCGCGCTGAGTTCGGTAGCCATCCGGTGGGTCGCCACCTCGAACTGCATCGGGCCAACGGCAGCGAACACGGGCGCTTGGTCGCCGCGGCGGTCCGAGCGCAGAACCTGAACGACGCCCTCCTGCTCCATCTGCTCGATGCCCTTGCGGAACTGCTTGTGCTTGCTGGGGTCGGTGCCGCGGGCGACCGCGAAGTGCTCGGGGGAGAAGCTCGGAATCGGCGGGTACTGGACGGGGATGTCGCGGTAGAGCGTGTCGCCGGGGCGAAGCACGTTGGCGTTGGCGAGCCCGATCACGTCACCGGGCCATGCGGTGTCCAGCGTCGAGCGCTGCTGGCCGAACACCGACTGTGCGTACTTGGTGACGAAGGGCTTGCCCGTGGTGCCGTGGGTCAGGACCTCTCCCCGTTCGAACGTCCCCGAGCACACCCGCGCGTAGGCGATGCGGTCGCGATGGGCGGAATCCATGCCCGCCTGGACCTTGAACACGAACGCGCTGAAGGGCGACTCGGCAGCGCGCCGGTGGCCCTCCACGTCGAGCTGCCCGTGCGGCGACGGCGCGAGCTGCACGAGCACGTCCAACAGCTGATTCACGCCGAAGTTCAGCGCCGCGGAGGTGAACAGCAGCGGGGTCGACTCACACCCGAGAAACGTGTCCCGGTCGTAGTCCGACCCGTCGGCAGACAGAAGTTCGGCCTCCTCGACGGCGTTGTCCCAGTCGATGCCGGCGGCGTCGTGTGCGTCGGCTGGGGCGATGTGCTCCTCCGGTGCGGCCTTGGCGCCGCCCGCGGTGCGGGTGTACTTGATGTAGTTGCCGGTACGCCTGTCGAGGACGCCCTTGAAATCGCCCGCGATGCCCACGGGCCAGGTCAGGGGGGTGGGCCGGAGACCGATCCTGGCCTGGATCTCGTCCAACAACTCCAAGGGGTCGCGCCCGGGGCGATCCCACTTGTTGATCACCGTGATGATTGGGATGCGCCGAAGCCGGCAGACCTCGAAGAGCTTGAGCGTCTGAGGCTCGAGGCCCTTGGCCGCGTCGATGAGCATCACCGCGCAGTCGACGGCCGTGAGCACGCGGTAGGTGTCCTCGGAGAAATCAGCGTGACCAGGGGTGTCGAGCAGGTTGATGACGCAGTCCTGCCCGTTCGGGGCGCGGTAGGGGAACTGCATCGCGGTCGACGTGATCGAGATGCCGCGGGCCTTCTCCATCTCCATCCAGTCCGACACGGTGGCACGGCGGCCAGACTTGCCGTGGATCGCGCCGGCCTCGGTGATGACGTTGGCATGCAGGACAAGGGCCTCGGTCAACGTCGACTTGCCTGCGTCAGGGTGGCTGATCACGGCGAACGTCCTCCGACGCCGAGCTTCAGCGGTGATGCGGTCCGCGGCGCGGCCTTCGGCCGCCGTCGAGACACCTAGGGCGTTGTCGGTCATTTCGCCCTCCATGATATTCGCAGGGGAGCGGAATCGATAAATCGTGCCCGGCCGCCCGAGCGAGCATTGATCTGCAGAATCCTATTGCGCCGGAAAGCGTTGGACCACAAGGCGTTTGCGTCCGGAAACCGTCGCGTCGCAGTTAGGCGTTGGAGAGGGCTTCGCAGAAGCTAGTTGACGCAGGGTATTCCGCTGCCGCTGATGGGAAGGCCCTGGTCGGGCGCGGGCGCGTCGGAACTGCCGACGTCGATTCCCAACGACTCGCCTGCCGACGGCGCGGTGGCCAGGCTTGCGACGTCGGTGGGAAGGGAGTAGCCGTCGCCGAGTACGACGCGGATGCGCCCGGCGGGCACGTCGGGGCGCGGTTGCGGCGGTGCGGTGATGCCGAGCATGGTCGCGACTGCCTGCGCGGCGGGCTCACCGCCCATTCCGTAGTCGACGGCGGTCGCCTGCGACTCGCCCGCCGCGGTGAGGCTGAGGGCGCCTTCGCGGTAGCCGTTGCGGCTGAGGATGTTCGACGCCTCGGTCGCCATGCCGCGGACGCCACTGGCATTGACCACGTCGACGGTGACGGTGGCCGGCGCGACGGGAGTGGGCGTGGCCGAGGGATCGCCGAAGGTCGACGTGACGAGGGCGCGGATCGCGGTGGGGTCGACGATGTTGACGTCCTGGCCGTAGATCGTGTCGTATCGCACGACCGGAAGCGTTTGGTAATGCACCTGTTCGCCGGCGAGCCCACCGATGCGGCGGAACAGGTCCTGATCCCACCCGCTGGACAGCACGATGTCCTGGCGTGCAACGTCCATGAGCGCGTTGAGCTTTCCCACGTCGCTGAACGAGCCGGAACCCTGCAACTGCCGGATGACGGAGATCAGGAAGGCTTGCTGCCGATGGGTGCGGTCC
>JAOPWT010000110.1 GCA_025965555.1 Mycobacterium sp. | reverse complement strand
CGCCGGTGATGGTTCCGCCGAGTCCGATGGCGAGGTCCATGATCTCGCCGAATGCCGTCTGGGCCCGCTCGGCCTCGGCGTGGTCGGACGGGTCGAACACGATCAACGGGTGGGTGTTGCCGTCGCCGGCGTGAGCGATGACCGAGATCAACAGCTGGTGCTGCTCGGCGATCTTCTCCACCCCGGACACCAGGTCGGCGAGTGCCGGCAAGGGCACGCCGACGTCTTCGAGCAGCAGTGAGCCCTTCGCCTCGACGGCCGGGATCGCGAATCGACGCGCGACGACGAACGCATCACCCTCGTCGGGGTCGGATGTCGAGAACACTTCCGTCGCACCGGCATCCGTGAAGACCTTGGCCATGAACTCGGCGTCCTCCGAGCCTGCGGGGCCGCGATCATCGGAGGCGGCGACCATCATCGCGGCGGCCTTGCGGTCGAGTCCCATCTTGAGCTTGTCCTCGACGGCGTTGATGGCGACACCATCCATGAACTCCAGCATCGACGGTCGGATCTTGCCGGTGATGGTGACGACGGCCTCCGCGGCGGCCGCCACCGAGTCGAAGGACGCGACGACCGTGCAGCCTCGGTGCTGGGCGGGCAGCAGTTTCAACGTCGCCTCGGTGACGATGCCGAGCGTGCCCTCGCTGCCGACGAACAGCTTGGTCAGGCTCAGTCCCGCAACGTCCTTCAAGCGTGGCCCACCCAGTCGCACCGCCGTGCCGTCGGCCAGCACGACCTGCAGGCCGAGGACGTAATCGGTTGTCACGCCGTACTTCACGCAACACAGCCCACCCGCATTGGTGGCGATGTTGCCGCCGATGCTGCAAATCTCGAACGACGACGGGTCCGGCGGATACCAAAGCCCGTACTCCGCAACGGTCTTCTTGACCTCGGCGTTGAACAGGCCCGGCTGCGTAACCGCGGTGCGGGTCACGGGGTCGACCGTGATGTCGCGCATCCGCTCGGTCGACAGCACGATTCCACCGTCGAGGGCCGTCGCACCACCCGAGAGTCCGGTACCGGCGCCGCGTGGCACCACCGGCACGCCATGGGTGGTGGCCCACCGCATCACGGTCTGGACCTCCTCCGTGCGGCGCGGCCGGACGACGGCCATGGCGGTCCCCGCGTTCGGGTCGGTGGCACGGTCCTGCCGGTAGGACGCGACGATGTCGGGATCGGTGACCACGGTGCCATCGGGTAGGTCGGCGATCAGTTCAGCCAGCATGTCTGCGCTCACCCGTCGATGCTACGAGGTCGGGTCACGGCACCAGCCAAAAATGTCACGGCACCAGCCAAAATGTCACGGCAACCAGCCAAAAATGTCACGGCACCATCCACGACAGCACGGGGGAGGCTTGCAGCGCGGACAACGCGCACAGCACGACGAGGAAGATCAGGCTCCAGATGATCACCCGACGGAAGATCTCGCCTTCCTTGCCGTGTAGGCCGACGGCCGCGGCGGCGATCGCGAGATTCTGCGGCGAGATCATCTTGCCGAGCACGCCGCCCGAACTGTTCGAGGCGGCCATCAGGATGTCCGACAGCCCAGCCTGATTCGCTGCGGTCACCTGCAGTGCGCCGAACAGCGAGTTGGCCGAGGTGTCGGAACCGGTCACCGCAACGCCCAGCCAGCCGAGGATGGGGGACAGCAGCGCGAACGCGGCGCCCGCGCCGGCCATCCAGGTGCCGAGGGTGATGGTCTGACCGGACACGTTCATCACGAAGGCCAGCGCCAGCACGGTCATCACCGTGAGGATGGCCCAGCGCAACTGGTGCAGGGTCGCCCCGTACGCCTTGATGGCCCTGGTCGCGGAGAGTTTCAGCGCGATCATCGTCAGGACACCGGCCACCAGCATCTGGGTGCCGGGAGTCGTGAGCAGATTGAGGCTGAACTTCACCAGGCTCAAAGGATGGCCGTTGGCGTCGGTGACGTCGAGCCCTGGCCACTTGATCGTGATCGTCGCCTTGTCCAGAAGGCGCTTCACCGCCCCGATCTGGCAGATCACGAACACGATGATGATGATTCCGTAGGGTGCGTACGCCTTGGCCACGTCTGCCCGCGAATCGGGCCGGCCCTCGGCGTGAGCCACGCGTCCGGCGAAGTCCGGGGTCGGTTCGTCGGCGGCCCCGCCAGCCACGACGGGCGGCGCGGTGTACGCCCTGCTTGGACGCCATACCCGCACCATGCCGACCACGGCGGCCGCCGACAACAACGACGCCACCACGTCGGCCAACGGAACGGATACGAAGTTCGAGGTGGCGTACTGGCCGACCGCGAAGACGATGCCGCACACCACGGCAACGGGCCACGTCTCGCGGACACCGCGCCACCCGTCGACGATCGCCACTAGAACCAGCGGAACGAACAACGCCAACAGCGGGGTCTGGCGGCCGATCATCGCGCCGAGCGTGTCAGTGGGTAGTTCGGTCACCTTGCCGAGCGTGATGATCGGCGTGGCCATGGCGCCGAAGGCGACGGGTGCGGTGTTCGCCGTCAGCGCGAGCACCGCGGCCTTCAGCGGCTTGAAGCCGAGTGCCATCAACATCACCGAGGTCACCGCGACGGGGGTGCCGAATCCGGCCAACGCTTCCAGCAACGCGCCGAACGAGAACGCGATGATGATCGCCTGGATGCGCTGGTCGTCGCTCACGCTGGCGAACGAGCGCCGCAACACGTCGAAATGCCCTGTCGCGACGGTCATCTGGTACACCCAGATGGCGTTGATGACGATCCACAGAATAGGGAAGAAGCCGAAAGCCGCACCCTCGGTGCCTGCGAGGAGGGCCTGCCCCACGGGCATGCCGTAGATCACGATGGCGATGACCAGCGACACGGCCAGCGAGATCAGCGATGCCACCCACGCCGTCATCTTGAGTGCGCCGAGAAGGATGAACAGAAGCAGTAGCGGCAACGCCGCCACCGCGGCGCTCCAGGCGAGCGAGTCGGCGATCGGATCGAGAACCTGCTGGTACATGGCGCACCTCGATTGTGGCGTGAATCACACTGCTGTGCGGCTACCCCGTCAGCAGGTGTTCGTAAACGCGACTCGACGCCCGCCGGGTGCCGCACATGCCGAGCCGTCGGTCATGACGCCGCTTCTCCGACCGAGGTGTCGGGCGTGCGGTCCAGATGGCGAAGGGCGGGCAGGAAGATCGCCACGACGCCGAGGAGCAGCATCGGCAGCGACAGCGCGAGGAACGTCACGTGCAGTCCCGCCGCGTCGGCGAGCGGTCCGGCCACGACCAGCCCGAGCGGCCCCGCCGCGTAGGCGAGTGAGCCCATCACGCCGACCACCCTGCCGCGCAGGTGGGCCGGCGCTCGGGTCTGCATGACGTAGTTGTAGATCGGCGCCATCGGACCGTAGACGAGTCCGACGACGGCACACAGCACCAGGATCACCGGCAGTGGTGGCAGGAACGCGATGACCGTCATCGACACGCCGAGCACCACGACCGCGATGAGCATGATCGTTCGTCGATTCGAGTACTTCGACAGCACCGCATAACCGAGCGCGCCGACCAGTCCGCCGACACTCAGCGCCACCAGCACCCAGCCGAGTTGCGCGGGCTCGTTGCGGTCGGTGAAGTACTTGGGGAACAGCACGCTCTCCATGGGCATGTACAGACCCGTGGCGGCCAGGTCGACGACGGCCAAGGTGCGCAGCACCGGCGTGTTCCACACGAACTTGAGGCCCTCGACGATGCCCGCCCACACCGCAGGCAGGTGTTCGCGGCCCGGGGCACCCGCCCCCTCCAGTCGCAGCACCGCGACGGCGGAGATGGACAGCAGGAATGCGCCCGCGGTCACCCACATGGTGTCGATGCCGCCGAGCGTGGTGATCAGCAGCCCGCCGATGCCGGGACCGACGATGTAGGCGAGGTTGAACACCGCCTCGTACACGCTGTTGGTGTGATCCAGGGTCCAGCCGGCCCGCTGCGCGGCCTCGGGCAGCATGGTCTCGCGGGCGGTCATCCCGGCCGGATCGAAGAAGGCGCCAAGCGCTGCCAGGGCGGCCAGCACCGCGACGTTGATCGCGTCGACGCCGAAGATCAGGGCGATCACCGGGACGGCGGCCACCGACACCGCCGACAGTGCGTCGGAGATCATCGACACCCGCCTGCGCCCCAGGTAG
The DNA here is from genome assembly GCA_025965555.1 of Mycobacterium sp. GTDB lineage: Bacteria > Actinomycetota > Actinomycetes > Mycobacteriales > Mycobacteriaceae > Mycobacterium. The sequence continues at coordinate 4,788 of JAOPWT010000110.1, read as the reverse complement.
TCGACCGCCGCACCCGCGATCAGGGTGGCCACCAAGAGCGGCAGGGTGCCTGCCATGGCCACGATCGAGGCGTCGAGCGCCGACCCGTTGCGCTGCAACACCAGCCACGGGAACGCGACCATCGAGATTCCGTTGCCCGCGCCTGCCATCAGCGCGGCGAACAGGATCAGGTAAGCCGGGCCACGCTTGGATTTCGTCATGGGCTATCGCGTGGAATCTAACAGCGGGCGTGCCCGGGCCGCGAACGTTTTTGCTGCACGTGCACAGTGAGGGGGTGAGATTGCCGCATCCGCGGACGGGCGAGCCGTTCGAGTCGCCGGTACCCGCTGGGTCGGGCTGGCCGGGGGATCCCGCGCTCCCGGAGACCGCGGTGGCGACCACGGCCGCGCGGGTGCGGGCGCGGGCAAAGCGCGCCCGTTCGGTCGACGATCTCGACGCGGACGTCAGCGTGTGTCGCGCGTGCCCGCGGCTGGTGCGCTGGCGCGAGAAGGTGGCCATCGAGAAGCGCCGGTCATACGCCGACGAGCCGTACTGGGGGCGGCCGGCGCCTGGGTTCGGATCGGCGACACCGAGGATCCTGATCGTGGGCCTGGCGCCTGCCGCGCACGGGGCCAACCGGACCGGCCGCGTATTCACCGGCGACCGTAGCGGTGACTTCCTGTTCGCCGCGCTCCACCGCGCCGGCCTCGCGAGCTCGCCGCTCAGCCTCGACGCCGCGGATGGGTTGACGCTCAACGGCACTCGCGTGGTAGCCGCCGTCCGCTGCGCGCCGCCCGACAATGCGCCGACGACGGAGGAGCGTACGACGTGTGCGCCCTGGCTGGACGCCGAGTGGCGGCTCGTCGGGCCCCACGTACGGGTGATCGTCGCGCTCGGTGGCTTCGCCTGGCGGGTGGCCATCGACATGGTCCGCGCCGGTGGCGGTTCCGTCACCAGGCCGTTGCCGAAGTTCGGGCACCTGGCCACGACGACGCTGGATTCTCCGCATGCTCCGGTGGCGCTGATCGGCTGCTACCACCCGAGCCAGCAGAACACCTTCACCGGACGCCTCACCCCCGCGATGCTCGACGACGTCTTCGCCCGCGCGCGCACAAATGGCCTCAGCGGGAACGATCGGGGCGGCTCGGCGGTTGAATGAGACGTGCGACTTTCGGTACTTGACCTCGTCCCGGTCCGCAGCGACCAGACCACCTCCGACGCGCTCGCGGCGACGGTGCACCTCGCGCAGACCGCCGACGAGCTGGGCTATACACGTTTCTGGGTGGCTGAACACCACAACATGCCTGCGGTTGCGGCGACCAGCCCGCCGGTCGTGATCGGCTACCTCGCCGCGCAGACCAAGCAGCTCCGCCTCGGCTCGGGCGGCGTCATGCTGCCCAACCACGCGCCGCTCGCGGTGGCCGAGCAGTTCGCGCTGCTCGAGGCGGCGGCACCCGGCCGCATCGATCTCGGCATCGGCCGTGCCCCCGGCTCCGACCCGGTCACGTCGATGGCGCTGCGCGGCGCCGCGGGGCGAGATGACACCGACATCGAGAACTTCCCGCAGTACCTGGACGACGTTGCCGCACTGATGAGCACCACCGGCGTCAAGGTCTCGTTGCGCAGCCGAAGCCTTCTCGATCAGAACTACATCCTCAAGGCGACGCCTGCGGCCGCCAGTGAGCCACGGCTGTGGCTGCTCGGGTCGTCGATGTACTCGGCGCACCTGGCCGCCGCGAAGGGCCTGCCCTACGTGTTCGCCCACCACTTCTCCGGTCAGGGCACCGAGGAGGCGCTCGCCACCTACCGCTCCGAGTTCCGCCCGAGTGACCTCGCCGCCGAACCCACCACGTTCATGACCGTCAACGCCTCCGTCGCCCCCACCCGCGACGAGGCGTACGACCTGATGCTGCCCAACCTGCACATGATGGCGTTCCTCCGCACGGGCCAGCCACTTCGCGCGCTCGACCTCGTCGAGGACGCCAAGGTCGTCCAGTTGAGCCATCAGCAGCAGGCCGTCGTCGAGTCTGGGCTGACGCGGGCGATCATCGGGTCACCGACCGAGGCGGCCGACCAGGTACGCGCGCTCGCCGACCACTTCGGCGTCGACGAGGTGATGGTCAACCCCGTCGGGTCGGCCTTCCGCGGTGTCGACCCGCGCACCGCGCCAGCCCGCGACCAGACGCTCGAACTCCTGGCCAAGGAGCTGTTCTAGGGCGTCAGCGCGATGATCGGGATCGGTCGCGTCGTGCGCTGCTGATACGCGTCGTAGCGGTTGGAGTTGTTGGCGTTGACCAGTTTCCACAACCGCGCATAGTCGGGATCGTCGGCGCCGATGATCCTGGCCGTCGCAGGCATGCGCTTGGGTCCGACGTTGATCTCGACCTTCGGATTGGCCTTCAGGTTGAAGTACCAACCGGGCGCCTTCGGGTCGCCGCCCTTGGACGCGACGACGTGGTAGGACCCGCCGTCCAGCGCGTAAGTCAGCGAGTGCGTGCGCTCGATGCCGGTCTTCGCGCCGACGGTGTGCAGCAGCAGGATCGGCGCCTGCCCTGGCATCTTGTGTCCGATCCGGCCGTTGGTCTTGCGGTAGATCGCATCGTGGACCTTCAGCAGCGGCAAACCGATGTATCGCTCCCATGCGGGCATGTTGCTCATGATTGCCAGTCTGTCACCCTGGTCCGACCAGGACGAGGTGTCGAGATCGCCATAGAAGTCGGGTGAGTGTGTCGCGACGGACATTGCCGCTCGTCACGTCGTCGCGCATGGTGAAAAGACGGCGCTGTACTGCCGCCGGGTTCGCCGCCGCTGCTGGGGCTGGGCCTGGTGTCGCTGCACGACCCCGACGCGACGCGCACTGCAGATGGACCAGATCTCGGCCAGCGACGTCATCCGCGGTATCGCCGTGCCGCCCCTGGTGGGGACGACCTCGTTCGACGTGGCGCCGATGCGCGAGCTGTTGGCCATCGCCGCCGAACGCGACCTCGCGGTGCTGGTGCACCCGATGCAGCTGCCACGGCCGGAGTGGGCCTCCTACTACCTGACCAATCTGATCGGCAATCCGGTCGAAACCACCACTGCCGCAGCATCACTGGTACTCGGCGGCGTACTCGAGGAGTTGCCCGACCTTCGAATCTGCCTGCTGCACGGTGGTGGCTGCGCGCCGTTACTGGTGGGGCGGTGGCAGCACGGTTGGCAGCAGCTCGCCGACGTACGCAAGGCTGGGACCCGCTCTCCGCGCGAGGGTTTCGCCGCTCTGTGGTTCGACACCCTGACCCACGACGCGGCGACGATGGAGTTGCTGCGCGCGCACGCCGACCCGGCTCACCTGATGTGTGGAAGCGACTATCCGTTCGACATGCGGGTGGCGCGACCGCTCGAGCTGCCGAACGGCGTGGGGATCGACGACGTGACCCTCGAACGAAACGCCCGACGGTTTCTGGGGCTCTAGCTAGGCGTCGAGTTCGGCCAGCGCGTCGCGCAGGATGCGGGCCGTCGCCTCGCGGTCGGGGTCGCGACGCACGATGAGGCCCTTGGCGAAGGACAGCTTGTCGCCGGACGTGCGCGGCGCCACGTGCAGGTGGATGTGCAGGACGCTCTGGAAGGCGGCCTTGCCGTCGTTGACGACGATGTTGTTGCCGTCCGCGTGCAACGCCGATGTGCGTGCGGCCTTGGCGATGCGCTGACCGACTCGCATCATGTCGGCGAGCGTCTCCGATGGCGTATCCGTCAGGTCCACCGTGTGCACCTTCGGAATGACGAGCACGTGACCGCGGACGATGGGTCTGATGTCGAGGATGGCGAGATACCCGTCGTCCTCGTAGATGCGGATGGCCGGCGCGTCACCGGCGACGATGGCGCAGAACACGCAAGGCATGAGGCCACCGTAATGGGCGGCTCACACGTTCTCGCCGGCCCACTCTCCAAGTCGACGGTCGCGTTCCTCGGCGTCGACCTCCTCCACCCGCGTCATCACCGCCCAGCGTTGACCGAACGGATCGAGGATCGAGGCGAACTGATCGCCGGTGACGAAGGTCTGGATCGTCTGTCTGATGGTGGCTCCCGCCTTCTCGGCGCTGGCCACGACGGCGTCGACGTCGGCGCAGTACAGCACCATCGAGTGGGTGACGGAGTCCTTGCGCTCGACTGCCTCGAGCTTGTAATCGGCATTGGGGTCCGATAGCTGAAGTCGGCCGTTCCCGAAGTCGAGTTCGGCGTGTGCGATCGAGCCGTCCGAGCCGTCCATCTTCTCGATCAACGTTGCACCGAACACCGAGGTGTAGAACTCGATGGCCTTCGCGGCGCCGTCGACGACCAGAAACGGGGTCAGGCTGGTGTAGCCCTCCGGAATTGGATTCACGTTCATGTCGACCAGTTTCGTAGGGTCGGTGCCATGGGCGCTTGGAAAAATGCGTCAGAGCTAGACGCATCACCTGGCCAACCGCAACTGGGGGTGGTGGGCCGAGCTGCGACGAGGTCCGTGTTCGACATCGACCGGTGGCAGCCGTCCGACGACGCCGCGCGCTGGGTCGAGCACTTCTGGTCGGTGAACTGGGATCTGCGCGGCAGCCCACCGTTCACCAGCACCGTCATCACCTTTCCGGCTCTGCACGTCACCCACGAGTGGGGTAGCGATCCCCCGCGGCACGGCCACCTGCTGCCGGCCACCCTGGTTCACGGGGTGGTCGAGCGCGTGTTCACCACGACGCTGTCCGAACGAGGCACGGTGGTCGGGGCACGGTTCAAGCCTGGCGGGTTCACGGCCAGGTTCGGACGAGACGCCGGTTCGCTGACGGGCCGGATCGACCG
>JAOPWT010000106.1 GCA_025965555.1 Mycobacterium sp. | reverse complement strand
TGGTCGACGTCGTGGTGGTCGACGTCGTGGTGGTCGACGTCGTGGTGGTCGATGGCGCAGGCGCCGTCGTGCTCGCGTCGGTGGTGGTGCCCGCCGATCCTGAGGGCGACGTGTTCGCCTGCGAGCCCGCCGCCGATCCACCGACGGAGTCGGATGCGCCGTCGTCGGCCCGCGCGACCCCGGCGCCGCCTCCGGTCGCCAGCGCGACCCCCACGCCGAGTGCCACGGCCAGGGCACCGATGCGGCCCACGTGGCGTGCGTAGCCCGGTTGGAGGGAACCGATCGGGGAGTCGAGGCGGAAGCTCGGATACACCGCCTGGGCGCGGCCATCGATCCTGCGGTGACGCGGCTTTTGCGGTGTGGCGGGGTGACTCGGTGATGCGGGCATGGCGAAAGACACCTTTCGACTGCTGCGGGAGGTTGCGCAACGGCGAGTTTCTGCACCGTGCCGACGTCTGAAACAGAACTTACGCTGTCGTCAAATGCTTCGCTGGCAAACTCGCTGAATTTCTCTCGCCGTGACATTTGGTGAACACCTCGATTGCTGCACCCTTGATGGGACGTGTGCCACTCATGGCCCACACGATCATGATTTCGCCGTGACAGGCCATTTACTAGGGTTTTCATAGCCAATCGTCAGTACAGCTAACCCGCAGATCTTGATTGTGTGCCTTTCCTGCTGTGCAACCCGATATCGAGAATCGCGATAGCAACCAACGGCGTGCAAACGCCAGTCTCTGCCATTGTGAAAGCCGAGTAAAAGACGGGAACGTTCGGTTGGCGAATTAGCTGTGTAAGTGGGCGCTTCGGTGCCCGCCGCGGCCCCGTTCCCAGCCGCCCGAACCCACAGTTCATTCGATGCCTCCTCACAGACCGCGATGTCAAGATGGCCGCGTGCGTCGACTGTGGGGCCTGGTGGTCTGCGTGGGAATGCTCGCCGCATGCAGCACGTCTGCCCCAGAGGCCCGCCCGTCGCAAACCCCGCCGATGGGGTGGAACTCGTGGAACTCGGGCATTGCACTGACCGAACAGACGGTGAAGGACACCATCGACTCGATGGTGTCCTCGGGCATGCGCGACGCCGGCTACCGCTTCGTCAATCTCGACGCAGGCTGGGCCGCGCCGACGCGCGACGCCGACGGTGCTCTGCGCGCCGACCCCGAGCGGTTTCCCCACGGCATCGCCGCTCTCGCGGCCTACGCCCACGACCGAGGCATGTACCTCGGGATCTATCACAGCCCGTTCAACCAGGGGTGTGGTCAGGACCCCAGAATCGGAGGCGCCGGCCACGAACAGGCCGACGCCCGAACCTTTGCCGCATGGGGTGTCGACTACCTCAAGTACGACTGGTGCCGGCTCGACGCGGGCCACACCGAGCAGGTGAAGTACTTCGCGGCGATGCGGGATGCGTTGCGCGCCAGTGGCCGTCACATCGTCTACAGCATCAACCCCAACAGTTCCGGAGATCCCGACGCCGGGTCCGAGTACGACTGGTCCCACATCGCCGACGTCAGCCGCGACGCGATGGACCTGGTGCCCGCCTGGGGTGACGAGGGCCTGTGGGCAGAAGGCGTGGCGGGCGTCAGCCAGGCGTTCACCGCCGCTGGTCCCGTCGCCCCGCACGACGGCCCCAAGCACGTCAACGACCCGGACATGCTGGTGGTCGGCATCGGGTGGTCCGAGTTCGCCCGGCGGCACCCGACGATGTCACTGGGACCGCAGCGGCCCGACCTGACGGATACCGAACAGCGCGCACACTTCTCGCTGTGGGCGATGCTGGCCGCGCCGCTCCTGGCAGGCAACGACGTGCGATCGATGGACGACCAGACCCGGGCCATCCTGACCAACCGCGACGTCATCGCGGTCGACCAGGATCGGCTGGTGCTACAAGGTCTGCCGCTGCTCGACGATCCGCGCGTCATCGTCAAGCCGTTGGCCGACGGATCCGTCGCCGTGGCGTTGTTCAACACCGGACCGTCGCCGCTGGCGATCAAGACCGACACCCACGCGATCGGCCTGTCGGGTTCGGACTGCTACACCGTCCGCGATCTCTGGGAGCACACCGACAGCACCACGCAGGGCGACGTCGGGCAGACGGTTCCGGCGCACGGCGTCGCGATGATGCGGGTGTCGCGGTGCCCGTAGACGTCAGTTCGCGTGCAGCGCCTCGTTCAGCGTGATGCCCGTGCCGTCGCGCGACACCACCTCGACCGCCCCCGACACTGAATTGCGGCGGAACAGAAGGTTGTTGGCACCGGACAGGTCCCGCGCCTTGACGGTCTGACCGTCGGGCGTCGTCACCTTGGTGCCGCCGGTCACGTACAGGCCTGCCTCGATGACACAGTCGTCGCCGAGGGAGATGCCGAGGCCGGAGTTGGCGCCGAGCAGGCAGCGCTTGCCTACGGAGATGACCTCCTTGCCGCCACCGGACAGGGTCCCCATGATCGATGCGCCGCCGCCGATGTCCGAGCCGTCGTCGACCACCACGCCCGCCGAGATCCGGCCCTCGACCATCGAGGTGCCCAGGGTCCCTGCGTTGAAGTTGACGAAGCCCTCGTGCATGACGGTCGTACCTGCCGCAAGGTGCGCTCCGAGCCGGACGCGATCGGCGTCGGCGATCCGGACGCCAGCAGGCACCACGTAGTCGACCATTCGGGGAAACTTGTCGATGCCGTACACGGCCACCGGTCCGCGCCGGCGCAACCGTGCGCGGGTCAGCTCGAACCGGTCGACCGCACACGGTCCGAAGTTCGTCCACACCACGTTGGCCAGCACGCCGAAGACGCCGTCCATGTTGGCGCCGTGCGGGGCAATCAGTCGGTGCGACAGCAGGTGCAGGCGCAGATAGGCGTCGAAGGCGTCGGTGGGCTTGTCGTCGAGCGAGGCGATCGTCGTTCGCACGATGACGGTTTCGACGTCACGATCTTCGTCGCGACCGGTCAGCGCGGCCAGTTCGTCGGTCACCTCGGCGACCGAGAGCCGGTTGGTCCCGGTCGGGCCGTCAGACGAGAGCTCCGGCTCCGGGAACCACGTGTCGAGAATCGTTCCGTCGGCCGCGATGGTGGCCACGCCGACGCCTGATGCTGAAGTCACGTTCCCAAACGCTACTGGAAATCAGGCGGTGGAACTCAGGTCGGTATCCAGTAGCGCTGCCGCGGCGGCCCGTGCTGCGACCGCGGCGGATGGATCGCGGTCCATTCGCGCGCTGATCCCTGCACCGTCGTAGATCAGGTGGAGCCGGTGGGCGAGGGCTGCCGGGTCGGGTGCGCCTGCTTCCTGCGCGAGTCGGGTGAACAGCCCGCGGATGTCGCCGCGGTAGTCGTCGGCCGCGCGCTCGATCAATCCACCCGGCGGTGCTTCGGCGCTCGCGGAGATGAATGCACATCCGTTGAAACCGGGCGCAGCGATCATCGCCTTCTGGGCGTCGAAGACGGCGAGCACGCGCTCGATCGGATCGGTGTGTGCGTCGACGGCGGCATTGAGCCGCTCGGTGGTGCGGGCATGACGCGACTCGAGGTACGCCCGCACCAATTCTTCCTTGCTGCCAAAGGTGTTGTACAGCGATGCCTTTGCCACGCCGGCGCGCTCGATGATCCGATCGATGCCGACCGTCTGCGTGCCCTCGTCGTAGAAGAGTTCGTTCGCGGCGTCGAGCAGGCGTTGGCGGGCCGGTCGGCGCGCGCCCTTCCGCTCCGTCGAGGTGCTCATCGGTTCGCTCTTCCAACCTTCTCGCGCACAGCGTCATTCGGGCTGAGTTCGTAGGTGCCGGCCATGATCGTCACACCGCCGTCCGGCCGCCGTCGATCGGGATGACGGCGCCGGTGATGTAGCTGGCCTTCGGGGAGGCGAGGAATGCGATGACACCCGAGATCTCCTCGGGTTGCGCGCCGCGGTTGAACAGCGTTGTGGTGGCGAGGTTCTCGATGAGGTCGCGCTGGGATTCGTCGGTGAAGACCGGACCGGGGGCGACGGTGTTGACGCGCACGCCGGACGGACTGAACTCGGCTGCCCAGGCCCGGGTCATGGCCGTGAGTGCCGCCTTGGTCGCGCCGTAGGCGGCGCCACCCGCCAGGCCGACGTGGCCCGCCATGCTGTCGACGCTCACGATGCTGCCGTGGCCTCGCTCGGCCATCCCTGGAGCGAGTGCCGCCACCAATTGGTATGCGGCGCGCACATTGCTGGCGAACAGGTCGTCGAATGTCGCCATGTCCAGCTCGGCTGACGGGCCGAACCAGGAGAATCCGCCGTTGTTCACCAGGACCTCGACCTCGCCCGCCTGCTCCGCGAGTGCCGCGACCGCGGCGGCATCGCCCAGATCGGCGGCGACGAAGCGAGCGTGGCCCCCTTCGGACTCGATCTCCTCGACCGTCTCGGCACCTCGGGTCGCATCGCGGCCGTGCACGATCACGCTGAAGCCGTCCCGGGCCAGATCGAGTGCGACCGCCCGCCCGATTCCCGACGTCGCTCCGGTGACCAAGGCGACCTGCTCGGGTCCCTCAACGCGTGTAGTCATTTTGCTCCTCGAAGTGTGAGTAGACCAGTCTGTCTGCTTCTTAGCGTAGACGTAACTGGACAGGTCGGTCTGTCTATTCCTCGAGCGACGGCATTCGCACTAACGTGGTCACCCGTGCTGGATTTACGAGCCGATCCGATCGCGCTGACGGCTGCGCTGGTGGACATCCCCAGCGAGTCGCGGCACGAGCAACGCATCGCCGACGAGGTCGAGGCCGCGCTGCGCGCTCAAACCACGGGTTACGAGGTCATCCGCCACGGTGATGCCGTGCTGGCGCGCACCCACTTCGGCCGACCCTCGCGCGTGCTGCTGGCCGGCCACCTCGACACCGTCCCTGCTGCGGACAACGTGCCCAGTCGGCTCGTCGGCGACGAGTTGTTCGGCTGCGGGACCTCGGACATGAAGTCCGGTGACGCCGTCTTCTTGCACCTGGCCGCCACCATTGCCGAGCCGTCGCACGACATCACCCTGGTGATGTACGACTGCGAGGAGATCGAGTCGAGCGCCAACGGGCTCGGTCGCATCGAACGGGAGCTGCCCGACTGGCTGCGCGCCGACGTTGCGATCCTCGGCGAACCCTCTGGCGGCTACATCGAGGCCGGCTGCCAGGGCACCATCCGCGTCGTCGTCCGCGCGAGCGGTACCAGGGCGCACTCCGCGCGATCGTGGTTGGGGGACAACGCCGTTCACAAGCTGGGCGCGGTACTCGACCGGTTGTCGTCCTACCGGCCACGGCACGTCGACATCGACGGCTGCACCTACCGCGAGGGGTTGTCCGCGGTGCGGATCGACGGCGGCATCGCGGGCAACGTCATCCCCGACGCCGCGTCGGTCACGGTGAACTTCCGGTTCGCCCCCGACCGCAGCATCGAGCAAGCCGTCGCGCACGTCCACGAGGTGCTCGACGGACTCGACGTCGACGTCGAACAGACCGACGCCGCCGCGGGGGCACTGCCCGGCCTGACGAAGCCGGCGGCCGCCGCGCTGGTCAAGGCGGCGGGCGGCCAGGTACGCGCCAAGTTCGGGTGGACTGACGTCGCGCGCTTCGCCGCACTCGGCATTCCCGCAGTGAACTACGGTCCTGGCGATCCGAACATGGCGCACCGCGTCGACGAACGCGTCGACGTCACCCAGATCACCGCGGCCACCGACATGTTGGGCAAATATCTCGTTGACTGACGTCGCTAACATGAGAACGTCGAATCGACAAGAGGTGGGCCGCAAACATGCTGGGTGACGACATCTCCGGGTAGCCGGAACATCTGTCGAGTCGTCGTTTGCCCGCCCTTTCTCGGGCACCCATCAAGAGAGCTCTCGCGTGTCTCCCATCGTCTCCTCGCATCTGTCCTTCGGCTGGCCCGATGACACCCCGCTGTTCGTCGACCTGTCGTTCACGATCCCCGGCGGTCGCACCGGCCTCGTCGCAGCCAACGGTGCGGGCAAGAGGACGATGCTCAAACTCATCGTTGGGGAGTTCCGCCCGGCCGCCGGCGGTGTCGTCGTCGACGGCAGCGTGGGTTATCTGCCGCAGACGCTGCCACTGGAAGTCGACCGCACCGTCGCCGACGTCCTTGGCGTCGCGCCCGTCATCGCGGCGCTCGACTCCCTTGCGGCAGGCGATGCATCCGAGGCGGTGTTCGCCGCAATCGGCGACGACTGGGACGTCGAGGATCGGCTGCGCGCTCAGCTCGATCGGTTGAGCTTGGGCCATCTGGAGATGGATCGGCCGCTGCGCTCGCTCAGCGGCGGGGAAGTGGTGTCGGTGGGGCTCGCTGCGCAACTGTTGAGGCGCCCAGAGGTCCTGCTGCTCGACGAGCCGACCAACAACCTCGACGCCGACGCCAGACATCGGCTCTACACCGCACTCGACGACTTCGCAGGCACTCTGCTCGTGGTCAGCCACGACCGGGTGCTGCTCGACGGAATGGACCGCATCGCCGAGCTGTACCGCGGCCAAATCGTCTTCTACGGAGGGACTTTCACCGACTACGAGAACGCCGTCGATGCGGCGCAGCGATCCGCGGAGTCCGACATTCGCAACGCCGAACAACTGCTGAAGCGCGAGAAGCGACAGATGCAAGAGGCCCGGGAACGGGCGGCGAGGCGGTCGAGCACTGCCGCGCGCAACGTGAAGGACGCCGGCCTGCCGAAGATCGTGGCCGGCAAGCTCAAGCGCGACGCCCAGGAGTCGGCCGCCAAGTCCGACGACGTGCACGCCAAGAGGGTGGACGAGGCGAGGACCCGACTCGATCAGGCCGAACGCGCGCTGCGCGACGACGACGCGATCGTGCTCGACCTGCCCGACCCCGACGTGCCCGCGGGTCGCACCGTACTCGCCGTCCGCGGTCTCCAGATTGGTGTTGGTGGTCGAGAGTTATTCGCCGACAACGGGATCGACCTCGACATCAGGGGACCCGAGCGCATCGCGCTGACCGGGGCCAACGGGGCAGGCAAGTCGACGCTGTTGCGGGTGATCAACGGCGAGCTCGAGCCGATGCGTGGCCAGGTGCAGCGGGCGAGCGGCCGGATCGCGTACCTGTCGCAGCGACTCGACCTGCTCGATCCCGACCGGACCGTCGCGGAGAGTCTCGCCGCCTTCGCGCCGAGCCTGACGCATACCCGGCGCATGCATCTGTTGGCGCAGTTCCTCTTTCGGGGCGATCACATCCACCTGCCCGTGGCGGCACTGTCGGGTGGGGAGCGATTACGGGCGACGCTGGTGTGCGTGCTCAACGCCGAGCCGGCGCCACAACTCCTGCTACTCGACGAGCCGACGAACAACCTGGACCTGGTCAGCGTTGGTCAGTTGGAGTCGGCGTTGAACGCCTATCGGGGCGCCTTCGTGGTGGTCAGCCACGACGAAAGCTTCCTGAATTCGATCGGCGTCGAGCGCAGGATTCGCCTTGCCGACGGTGAGCTGGTCTAGATGTACTGCTGAGGCCGGGTTTGCGCGGGCTGCGGAGGTTCGGGTGCGGGTCGCGGCACGGGGGCCCGCCCACCGTCGTCGCCGTGACCCGGTTGCGCACCGTCGGTCTCGGTGGGCGCTGCGTGCTGCTGCCCGCGTTGCTGTTCCTCGCGCTTCGCGGCCTCCTCGGCCTCGGCCTTCTTGCGGTCCTCGGAATCGGCTGCCTTGTCCTCGGCGGCCTTCGCCTCGTTCGCCTTCGCCGCATCGGAACCCGTGCCCTTGGTGGCCGACTCCACGATGCCCTGGACGCCCTGCATGATCTGCTGGGGCAATTGAGTCAGGCCCTGCGCGAGCCCCTGTGCCGACTGGGCGAGGCCCTGGGCGATCTGGCCGACCTGTTGACCGACCTGGCCGGCCATCTGGCCTACCGTCTCGGCGCCGCCTCCGCCAGCGGCCGCTCCGGTACCACCCCCACCCGCGCTGCCAGTCGATCCCGCGCCCGCGATGCCGGAGCCCTCCATCGCCTCGGCCGCGGCCCTGAGCTTCGCCGCACCCTCGTCGTCGCCTTCGGCGTACATCCGGTCGGCGGTGGTGAGCAGCTCGTTGATGGTTTCGCTGGCGGCCCTGGTGGCCAGGAACGCGCTCGTCCGGCTCTGTGATGCGCCGTCGAGGGCCGTGTTCACCGCGAACGCAATGTTGCCGAACGACCTGGCCACGTCGGCGGCCTGCGGGCCGCCCGCCCCGGCCAGCTGTGACAACCCGTCAGCGACCTGCGCGTGGATGTCGGCCAGTGGTGCCAGGCCCGCATCGTCGACGGAGAACTCTCCCCCCATGATGGATCCTTCCCCTTCGCGATCGTTGCTGCAGACGATTCTATGGGCGCTTCGAGTGGCGCGAGGGCGGCAATTCTGGTGCTGCCGGGCGGCGTCTATGCGGCTGACCGTGATCCCTTGGGCCCGGTGTCAGCTGCGCGCCTTGTCCGCCTGCTTCGCCGCGTCCATGGCCACACCGCGCATGCCGATTCCGTCGAAGGCTGCCGCGGCCTCGTCCAACCCATGTGCGTCGCCGGCAGTGAACGCCCGCGCGTACGCCAGCGCCAATGGACCGAGGGCGCAGTCCACGTCCAGTCGCTCGATGGCGTCGACTGCGCGCATGTCGCCGAGGCGCACCGCGTCGATGAGGGCGCGCAGGGCGACCGCCGACTGCCCACCCCGCTCAGCGGCGCGGGCCGACTCCCGCGCGGCGTTGATCGCCTCGGGTCCGTCGCGCCGCGCCGCCGCGGTCCACGCCCGCGCCAGCGAAAGCTCCGGCGCGAACAACATCGACTTGAGCCCGTGTCGAGCCTCGGCCTTGGCCAGCACACGGCCCGCGTCGGCGATCCGACCCAACTGGCCAAGCGCCTGGGCCAACAGCATCCACGCCAGCGGACCCCACGAGTAGCCCGTCGGCGCCAGCGCAGCGGCCGCGGACTCCAGCATGTCGACGGAGCCGGCGGCATCACCACGCGCGATCAACACGTCGGCAACCAAGAGCTGACCGATCGCGTGGCTCGGCTGCGGTGGCTGCGAGGCGTCGACGAGTCCCTGCGCCAACTGCTGCGCGCGATCGAGTTGCCCCGACATCACCAGGGCGGTCGTCTGCCCCAACGCACTGGTGAAACGAAGCAAGCCGGGATGCCCGGCGGCGATGGCCCGCGCTGCCAGGTCGTCGACATCGCCGAATTTGCCCATCCGGGCATTGCAGAGCGCCGCCGCGGCCGCTGCCCAGCCGACGGCCTGCTGGTCGGCGTTCGGCGAGTCAAGGACCGCACCGGCGATCTGCATCGCCCGCTCGGGGCTACCCGCGTTCATCGTGAACGTGCCGAGCAGCGCGTCGAGCGTCGCGCCCGCGCCCTCCGACGTCACCCTGCCCCTGACGGTGTGCAGAAACGCGGTGGCACGCTCCGGCTGATCCAGCATCCAGAACTGATTGGCCGCGCGCGGCAGCGCCCAGGCCATCAACTCGGCTTCACTCAACGCGGACTCGTCGACCTCGGACATCACTGCGTCCGCGTCGCGCCCGCGGCCCTGCCAGGCCAGGGCCTGAGCAAGCGTCAGGCGGGCCGCGAGGGACTCGCCGTCGCGCAGCGCCGCGCGCCCCAACTCCTCGGCGGTGGCGAGATCGCCCTTGCCCAATGCCTCTTCGGCGGCGGCGATTCTCTTCGACACCGCCGCAGTGTATGGCGGTCGAACCCGCATCCACTGGCGAACTCGTCGACCTGAGCGCCGGGGTACTTTGCACCCGTGCCCGCTGAAATTCCAGAAGACGCTGTAATTCCAGAAGCCCGAGAACCACGCGACCCGTGGGCGGTGTGCGTGTACTGCGCATCCGGCCCGACCCATCGGGAGCTGCTGCAATTGGCGACCGACGTGGGGGAGGCGATCGCCGACCGCGGCTGGACGCTGGTGTCCGGCGGCGGGAACGTCTCCGCGATGGGCGCGGTGGCAGGCGCAGCGCGCGCGCACAACGGCCGCACCGTCGGCGTGATCCCGAAGGCGTTGGTCCACCGCGAACTCGCCGACGTCGACGCCGACGAACTGATCGTCACCGACACCATGCGGGAGCGGAAGCGGGTCATGGAGGACCGGGCCGACGCATTCATGGTGCTGCCTGGCGGCATCGGCACGCTTGAGGAGTTCTTCGAGGCCTGGACTGCCGGCTATCTCGGCATGCATCAGAAGCCACTCGTCATGCTCGACCCGCTCGGTCACTACGACGGACTGCTGGCGTGGCTGCGCGGACTGGTCGACACCGGATACGTCGGCGCCGGTGCGCTCGACCGCTTGATCGTCGTCGCCGACGTCCAGGCCGCCGTCGAGGCATGCGCACCGTCGGCGTGATGGCCACCACCCTCAGAGCTAGGGTTGGCTCGTGAGCGACGAGAAATCCGGTACCCGCGCCCAGGTCGGCCTTCTGGACATCGCCCCGCGGTTGCCAGGACTCCTGATGGACGTGCCGGTCATCGCGCGTGGCGTGGTCACCGGTTTCCTGGCCCGCCCGACGGCGAAGACCTCCATCGGCAAGGTGTTCCAGGAGCGGGCCGCCCGCTACGGCGACAAGACGTTCATCAAGTTCGACGACCAGAAGATGACCTACCGCGAGGCCAACGAGACGGTCAACCGCTATGCGGCGGTGCTGGCTGCTCGCGGCGTCGGGCACGGCGACGTCGTCGGCGTCATGCTGCGCAACTCGCCGCACTCGGTCTTGCTGATGCTCGCCGTGGTCAAGTGCGGGGCCGTCGCCGGGATGCTCAACTACCACCAGCGCGGCAAGGTGCTCGCCCACAGCATCGGACTGCTCGGCGCGAAGGCCGTCGTCGCAGAGACCGACTTCATCGAGCCGATCAGCGAGAGCGGCGCCGACACCGATGGACTGATGACGCTCGACGAGTTGATCCAGTTGGCCGTCACGGCGCCCGCCACCAACCCGGCAACTACCGGGGCCGTCCTCGCCAAGGACAAGGCGTTCTACATCTTCACCTCGGGCACCACGGGGATGCCCAAGGCCAGCGTCATGACCCACTACCGGTGGCTGCGCGCACTCGCCGGGTTCGGCGGGCTCGGCATGCGGCTCACCAGCGACGACACCCTGTACTGCTGCTTGCCGCTCTACCACAACAATGCGCTGACGGTGGCGCTGTCCTCGGTGCTCAACTCGGGTTCGGCCCTGGCGCTTGGCAAGTCGTTCTCCGCGTCGAAGTTCTGGGACGACGTGATCCGGTACGACGCGACGGCGTTCGTCTACATCGGTGAGATCTGCGCCTACCTGCTCAACCAGCCGCCCAAGCCGACCGACCGCAAACACCGCGTCCGCGTCATCGCGGGCAACGGACTGCGGCCGGCCATCTGGGACCAGTTCACCAAGCGGTTCGGCATCCCGCGGGTCTGCGAGTTCTACGCCGCGAGCGAGGGCAACACCGCCTTCCTCAACGTGTTCAACGTCGACAAGACGACGGGCATCTGCCCGTCGCCCATCGCGTTCGTCGAGTACGACGAGGAGAGCGGGGGACCCGCACGCGGGGAGGACGGCCGCGTCCGCAAGGTCAAGACCGGCCAGCCGGGGCTGCTGCTGTCCAAGGTGAGCAACTTCCAGCCGTTCGACGGCTACACCGACCGGGACGCCACCGAGAAGAAGCTGGTGCGCGACGCCTTCAAGGACGGCGACGTCTGGTTCAACACCGGCGACCTGATGCGGTCGCAGGGGTTCGGCCACGCCGCGTTCACCGACCGACTCGGCGACACCTTCCGCTGGAAGGGCGAGAACGTCGCCACCACCGAGGTCGAGGCGGCGGTGTCGACCGACTCGCAGGTGGAGGAGTGCACGGTGTTCGGCGTCGAGGTCGAGGGTGCCGGCGGCAAGGCGGGCATGGTGGCCATCCAGCTCAAGGAGGGCCAGGAGTTCGACGGCAAGGCGTTGGCCGAGTCTGCCTACGAGCATCTGCCCGGCTACGCGGTACCGCTGTTCGTCCGGATCACCGAGACGCTCGCGCACACCTCGACGTTCAAGAGTCAGAAGGTCGACTTGCGCAAGGAGGGCTACGGCGGCAGCTCCGGCGAAGGCGACGAGGACACCGAGAAGATCGACGATCCGATCTACGTGCTCGCCGGCCGCCAGGAGGGCTACGTGCCCTTCTACGACGAGTACCCCGCCGAGGTCGTGGACGGCAAACGCCCCAAGAACTAGCGATTTGCGTGTTCGCACCCGCGCTAGGCGCGGGTAAGCGCACCCAAGTCGCGCGGCCGTAGCCTAGAAACATGCAGGCGACGTTTCTGGGCCGTCCCGTGGCAGGGGACCGCGCCATGATCATGGCGATCGTCAACCGGACGCCGGACTCGTTCTACGACCGAGGGGCCACGTTCACCGACGAGGCCGCCAAGGCCGCCGCCCACCGGGTCGTCGAGGAAGGTGCCGACGTCGTGGACGTCGGCGGCGTGAAGGCCGGTCCCGGCGACGTGGTCGACGCCGACGAGGAGATCGCCCGCGTCGTGCCCTTCATCGAATGGCTCCGCGGTGCGTATCCCGACCAGCTGATCAGCGTCGATACCTGGCGGGCCGCGGTGGCCAAGCAAGCGTGTGCCGCGGGCGCCGACATCATCAACGACACCTGGGGCGGATCCGATCCAGAGCTCGCGGACGTCGCCGCAGAATTCGGTGCCGGGTTGGTCTGTTCTCACACCGGTGGCGCCGTTCCCCGAACGCGACCGTTCCGCGTCAACTACGGGTTGTCGGAGCGCGGAGTGGTCGACGACGTCATCGCCGAGGTGACGTCGGCGGCCGAGCGCGCGGTCGCAGCAGGCGTCGCGAAGGACGCCGTACTGATCGATCCGACCCACGATTTCGGTAAGAACACTCATCATGGTCTTAGTTTGTTGCGCCACGTAGAAGATCTTGTAAACACCGGATGGCCTGTACTGATGGCGCTGAGCAACAAGGATTTCGTCGGGGAGACTCTGGGTGTGGGCTTGACCGAACGCCTTGAGGGAACCCTGGCCGCGACCGCGCTCGCCGCGCAGGCGGGTGCAGCCATGTTCCGGGTCCACGAGGTGGGGTCCACACGACGCGTGCTGGAAATGGTCGCGTCGATCCAGGGCGTGCGTCCACCGGCGCGGACCGTAAGGGGACTGGCATGAGCACCCGAAGGCGAGGGCGACGGCGAGTGAGGATCGCAGCGACACCCGGCTCGATTGGGCGAACCGCAAGCTCGCGCCCGAAGCGAGGACCGGAGCGAGCAGGAGTCGAGTCATGAGCCTCGTACCTGAACTCGACGCCGCTGAAGCCATCGCGGAACACCGCTGGTTGACCGATCACACCTGGCGCCGACCCACTTGGACGATCGCCGAACTCGAGGCGGCAAAGGCCGGACGGACCATCTCCGTGGTCCTGCCCGCGCTCAACGAGGAACAGACCGTGGCCTCGGTCGTCGACACCATCACGCCCCTGCTGGGTGGGCTGGTCGACGAGATCGTCGTGCTGGACTCCGGTTCGACCGACGACACCGAGATCCGCGCCGTCGCCGCCGGAGCCAGGGTGGTCAGTCGGGAAGCCGCGCTGCCCGAAGTCGAGCCGCAGCCCGGCAAGGGCGAGGTGCTGTGGCGTTCACTCGCCGCGACCACCGGTGACCTGGTGGTCTTCGTCGACTCCGACCTCATCGATCCGGATCCGATGTTCGTGCCCAAGCTGCTCGGACCGCTGTTGACGACCGACGGCGTGCACCTGGTCAAGGGCTGCTACCGCCGCCCGCTGAAGGTGAGTGGCAGCGAGGACGCCAGCGGCGGTGGCCGGGTCACGGAGTTGGTCGCGCGGCCGCTGCTGGCTGCCCTGCGTCCCGAGCTGACGTGCCTGCTCCAGCCGCTGGGCGGCGAGTACGCAGGCACCCGCGAACTGCTGACGGCACTGCCCTTCGCGCCGGCGTACGGCGTCGAGATCGGGTTGCTGATCGACACGTACGACCGTCTGGGTCTGGACGCGATCGCCCAGGTCAACCTCGGCGTGCGGACGCACCGCAACCGGCCGCTGACGGAGCTGGCCGCGATGAGCCGCCAGGTGATCGCGACGTTGCTGTCCCGCTGCGGCGTGCCCGACTCCGGCGTGGGCCTGACGCAGTTCTACGCCGACGGCGAGGACTACACCGCCCGTACCTCGACGGTGTCGCTGGCTGATCGGCCGCCGATGGTGACCTTGCGCCCTCGGTAGCCACTACGTCGGACTCCTCAGGCAGTATCGACGTCGTGACGTTGATTCTTCTGTACCTGGTCGTACTGATCCTGGTGTCGATCGTGTTGTTCGGCGTCGGCAGCGTGTTGTTCGGCCGCGGCGAGCGGTTGCCGCCGCTGCCGCGTGGCACCACCGCCACGGTGCTGCCTGCCTCCGAGGTCACGGGTGCCGACGTCGAGGCCCTCAAGTTCACCCAGACATTGCGCGGCTACAAGGTCGGCGAGGTGGACTGGGTGCTCGACAGGCTGGGTCAGGAACTCGACCAGCTGAGGGGCCAGGTGGCCGCGCTTCGTGCCGCTTACGGCGTCGACGACTTCGTCCCCGACTCCGACTCTGGGCTCGACACCGACTACGCCACCGAGGTGGACGACGACCCGGACGCCGTGCCCGAGGACGCCGCACACGGACACGGCGCGCACGCGGCGTCCGTGGAAGGTCGCGACCAGCAATGACTGCCGATGGTGTCGGCGACGGTCGAACCCGTTGCGGCTGGGCCGATTTCAGCGGGCAGCGCTGGGCGACGGACGATTCCGTGCTCTACCGCAACTATCATGACACCGAGTGGGGTCAGCCGCTGCGAGGCAACCGCGAGCTGTTCGAGCGAATGACGCTCGAGGCGTTTCAGAGTGGGCTTTCGTGGCTGATCATCCTGCGCAAGCGAGAGCACTTCCGGAAGGCGTTCAAGCGTTTCGACGTTGCGAAGGTCGCGCGCTTCGGCGACGGTGACGTCGAGCGGTTGATGGCGGACGTGGGGATCGTGCGCAACCGGGCCAAGATCGACGCGACCATCGCCAACGCTCGGGCGGTCGCCGATCTCGACGTCGATCTCAGTGAGTTGCTGTGGTCCTTCGCCCCGGAGCCTCGGCCCCGATATGCCTCGATGTCGCTTGTGCCTGCGGTCACACCCGAGTCCACGGCGATGGCAAAGGAACTCAAGCGCCGCGGGTTCAAATTCGTCGGCCCGACGACGGCATATGCGCTGATGCAGGCGACCGGGATGGTCGACGATCACGTTTCTTCGTGTTGGGTTCCGAGCATTCTGCGGGGTGACTAAGTCGGGTCTTTGCACATCGAAGGGCCCGGATAGGGAACAATGGGCTAAAGATCAGTTCAGTGCCGAGTGCTGTCGCCGAGTGGGCAGTCTCGGCCCCGACCCGTTCCGCCCACGCGGATCGGAGCACGCGGAAGGGAGCACTCGATGGCGGCGATGAAGCCCCGGACTGGCGACGGTCCTCTGGAAGCAACAAAGGAGGGGCGGGGCATCGTGATGCGAGTACCACTCGAAGGCGGTGGGCGCCTCGTCGTCGAGCTCACCCCAGATGAGGCCGCCGCGCTCGGCGACGAACTGAAGAACGTCACCGCGTAGCTGCTGATCCGGGCTCCGCTAGCTGGAGACCTTCCGGTAGATCTCCAAGGTCTGCTCGGCGATGCGCGCCCAGGAGAACTCGTCGATACAGCGCTGGCGGCCCGCGGCGCCGTACCGCGCCGCCCGGACTGGATCGGCGACCAATGAGTTTACGGCGTCGGCCAGCCGGGTCTCGAAACCCGTCGCGTCGGCCGGGTCGTAGTGCACCAGCAAACCGGTCTCGCCTTCCGCCACCACCTCGGGAATGCCGCCGACGTCGGAGGCGACCACGGCGGTCGCGCAGGCCATTGCTTCGAGATTCACGATGCCCAACGGCTCGTAGACTGACGGGCAAACGAAAACTGTTGCAGCCGAGAGAATCTCGCGAATCTGGTCGCCTGGCAGCATCTCCTGCACCCAGAAGACGCCGCTGCGCGAGCTCGCCAGCTCCTGCACCGCGCCGCCCACCTCGGCGGCGATCTCGGGCGTATCCGGTGCTCCTGCACACAAGACCAACTGCACGTCCGGCGCGAACCGGTGCGCAGCCGCGACCAGGTGGGCGACGCCCTTCTGCCGCGTGATGCGTCCGACGAACGCCACGATGGGCCGCGTCGGATCGACGCCGATGCGCTCCAGCGTCGGTCCAGGCGCGGTGGGGTACCACTTCTCGGTGTCGATTCCGTTGCGCACCACGTGCACGCGGTTGGGATCCAGCGCCGGGTAGGTGGCCAGGACGTCGTCGCGCATGCCGGAGCTGACGGCGATCACCGCGTCGGCCGCCTCGACCGCGGTGCGTTCGACCCACGACGACACGCGGTATCCACCGCCCAGTTGCTCTGCCTTCCACGGTCGCATCGGTTCGAGGGAGTGCGCCGTCAAGACGTGGGGTATGCCATAGAGCATCGCGGCGAGGTGCCCGGCCAGCCCGGCGTACCAGGTGTGGGAGTGCGCGACGGTCGCGCCTGCGGCGGCGTTGACCATGACCAGGTCGGCGGACAGCGTCGTCAGTGCCGCGTTGGCGCCGGACAGCGCCGGATCGGGTGCGGCGACATGGACATCCGGCTCGCCCGGTCGTGGTTTGCCCATGCAGTGCACGTCCACGTCGCACATGTTCTTCAGCTGCGCGACGAGTTCGGTGACGTGTACGCCCGCGCCGCCGTAGACCTCCGGCGGGTACTCCCGTGTCATCATCGCCACTCGCATGGCTACGACGGTAGTGGCCCTCCGGTGTCGCCGCACCCAATTGTCTTGACCGACAGCCCGACATGAAGTCACGTCAATAGTGTCAATGCCTAGCCGCGACCCCTGACGGCCGATAGATTTGATGCATGAGGGAACTGCCAACAGTTTTGGGCATCGTCCTGGCAGGCGGCGAGGGCAAGCGGCTGTACCCGTTGACCGCGGACCGCGCCAAGCCGGCGGTTCCGTTCGGGGGTGCGTATCGCCTCATCGACTTCGTGCTGTCGAATCTGGTGAACGCCCGCTATCTGAAGATCTGCGTTCTGACGCAATATAAATCACATTCGCTGGACCGCCACATCTCGCAGAACTGGCGCTTATCGGGGCTTGCCGGGGAGTACATCACCCCGGTTCCGGCCCAGCAGCGCCTCGGGCCGCGGTGGTACACGGGATCGGGCGACGCCATTCTGCAGTCGCTCAACCTCATCTACGACGAGGATCCCGACTACGTCGTCGTGTTCGGTGCCGACCACATCTATCGGATGGATCCCGAGCAGATGCTGCAGTTCCACATCGAGAGTGGGGCAGGCGCGACGGTGGCAGGCATCCGGGTCCCGCGCGCCGAGGCGACGGCCTTCGGTTGTATCGACGCCGACGATTCTGGACTCATTCGGGAATTCATCGAGAAGCCCGCCGACCCGCCCGGTACCCCCGATGACCCCGAGCAGACGTTCGCGTCGATGGGCAACTACATCTTCACGACCAAGGTGCTCGTCGACGCCATCCGCGCCGACGCCGACGACGACCGCTCGGACCACGACATGGGTGGCGACATCATCCCGCGTCTGGTGGCCGACGGGATGGCCGCCGTCTACGACTTCAACGACAACGAAGTGCCAGGGTCGACGGAACGCGACCACGGTTACTGGCGCGACGTCGGAACGCTGGACGCCTTCTACGACGCACACATGGACCTGGTGTCGGTGCATCCGGTGTTCAATCTGTACAACCGACGCTGGCCCATCCGGGGAGAGCCGGAGAACCTCGCTCCCGCCAAGTTCGTCAACGGCGGCTCTGCGCAGGAGTCGGTGGTCGGTGCGGGCAGCATCGTCTCCGCGGCGTCCGTGCGCAATTCGGTGTTGTCGTCCAACGTCGTCATCGACGACGGTGCGATCGTCGAGGGCAGCGTGCTCATGCCCGGCGTCCGCATCGGACGGGGGGCCGTGGTGCGGCACGCGATCCTCGACAAGAACGTCGTCGTCGGACCCGGTGAACACGTCGGAGTGGATCTGGACCGGGATCGCGAGCGGTTCGCGATCAGTGCCGGCGGCGTCGTCGCCGTCGGCAAGGGCATCTGGATCTGAGCCTCACCCGCGCCGTGAGGTGTGGGGCCAAGACGTCATCGACCTCGGCACGTCACGCTGACGTGGTCACTCAGTTCCGCCGCCGTTGGCCATCGGCACCCGGGCGACTGTGTGGCGGGACCTTTGGCGTGTTGCGCACCGACCGTCCCTTTCCCGCGACGGTGCTCAGGGCACGACGACATCGGGGGCAGATCGGCTTTCCGGCGATGTCGACGGTCCAACTCTTGCCGCCGCCAGGGCAGGGCTTGTCGGTCATGCTGCTCCGCCCGTCGGCACGGCGTGTTTCTCCAAGTCTGCGATGATCACGGAAATCGTACACAGGGCTCGCCGTCAACGGCGGCCCCTCGCATGGTCGACGGGCGGTGCAGCCGTACGTCGCGTGTCGCGCCGCTCACCACACGCCGGGCACCAACCGGTGCCGGACCCGTCGCGAGTACTCGTCGTACCCCGCCAGTTCCGCGGTCAGCATCTTCTCCTCGTCGATGATCCGCACCGCCAGCGCGAGGAACGCAGGCACGAGCGCGAGGAAACCCCAGTAGGAGTCCAGGGCCAGTGGCGTGCCGAGCATCATGACCAGTGCCCCGAGATACATCGGGTGCCGCACCATGCCGTAGAGCCCGGTGCAGACCAGCGGTTGGTCCGCCTCGACGGTGATGGTGGCTGCGGCGTAGTTGTTCTGGACGACGACGAGTTGCGCGACGAGCAGTCCGACGCCGACGAGAACGTCGCCGAGGATCACCACGCGCCCAGGGACCGATGACCAGCCGAAGCGGTGATCGAGCGCGCTGAGCACCAGCTGCGCCACCACCGACAGCACGGTTGCGGTCATGACGATGCGCTGCACCGGGCGGGTTTCCGCGGTGGGACCCCCCTTCAACCGGCGTTGCAGCGCGGCCGGATATTTGGCAGCAAGGTAGAAGCTGGGCCCCATCGTGGTGGCCATGAAGACGCCGATGAACACCCAGGCCTGCCAGTAGTGCAGCGTGCCCGCTGGCAGGAACAACGCCAGGCCGAAGAATGCCACGCTGAAGAAGAACGAGACGATGGATTGGAGCACGAGTTTCATGATGTCCTCAGCGAAGGTCGCGACGGCGAAACGCCATGGCCCCCAACGCGATCAACGCGGTGTCGATGACGAGCAGCCAGAGCAGCGGAGTGGCGCTGAAGTCACCGAGCCCGACGTGCGGGACGTGCGTGAAAGGCTCGAGGTCGAGCAACCACTGGGGTGAGTTCGACAGAGACCCGAGCAGGTACACCGCGATGAAGGTGACGAGAACGCCCCACGCCACTGGCGTGAAACGGGGGAGAAGGCCGAACAGCGCGACAGTGACCGCGACGAGCAGCCACACGGCGGGCAACTGGACGGCCGCGGTGCCGAGGACGGTCGGTAACTTGGCCGCCACGTCGCCCGCGGCAGCGCCGTAGGTCAGGCCGGCCACCAGCGCCGCAACCATCATGGCGACGGCGGTGCCGAGGATCGTGAGCACCAGATGGCTTGCCAGCCAACGAGTTCGGCTGACCGCCCCGGCGAGCAGCGTCTCGGCCCGCTGGGCAGATTCCTCCTGGTGCAGCCGCAGCGTCAACGAGATGGCGAAGGCGGCCGCCACCATGCCAAGCATTCCGAACGCCACGGCGATGAAGGCCTGTTCCATCTGATCGCTACCGCCGAGTCGACCCACGACGTCGCGGGCCGACTGACTGTTGCCGATCTCGCCTCCGATGCCGTTGACCACGCTGCCGATGAGCAGGCCATACAGGCACAGGCCGATCGTCCACAGCACCAGCGAGCCTCGATCGAGTCGCCACGCCAACGTCGCGACACCGCGCAGGTCCGATCCGGCGCGTGGCGCGCCCGGGCGGTCGGCCATCAGTCCCGCTCCGACGTCGCGCCGCGCCAGCAAGTGGTAGGCGACAGCGATCAGGACGGCCGTCAACGCGACGTGCAGCAGCAGCACCCAGAACCTGTCGCCCGCGTACGGGCGCACCTGCAACGACCACCCCAGCGGGGAGAGCCAGGACAGGGACGCTGCCCGCGAGCTGGCGTCACCGACGGCGCGGACGGTGAATGCCGTTGCCAGCGCACCGAATGCGGCACCGCGGGCGAACCGCGCGCTCGACGACAGTTGTGCCGTCACAGCGGCGACGGCGGTGAACACCAGACCGGTGCACGCGAGCGCGAGGCCGAAGGCGAGCGATCCCGCCGCAGGAACGTCCAACGGGAGCAGGCTGGCAGTGCCGAGGACACCTGTCATGATCGCCGCGCCCCCCGCCAGCAGGAGTGCCGCGGTCAGGCTGGCGTAGCGCCCGACCGCGGTCGAGTCGATGAGTTCCGTGCGGCCGGATTCCTCGTCTGCGCGCGTGTGCCTGACCACGGTCAGGATCACCGCCACGGCGATCAAGACGTGGAACATGCCTGCCTTCCAGATGCCGGTGGCTCCGAGGCTGTCGCCGTACACGTTTCCGTACAGCGCACGCTGTGCCGGGCTGGCCATGATCGTGGCGGCGAATGACGCGCGGTCGGCCTGGGTGGGGTAGACGGCCGCGATGCTGCCGACGTAGACCGCGCCGAGCGGGATCGACAGCAGCAGCACCCAGGCGGGCAACACGATCCGGTCCCGACGCAGGTAGAGGCGAAGCAGGCCAAGGGTTCCCGAGAAGCTCGACCCGCGTGGCGGGGCATGATGCGCGGGTTGGTGCGGGCGGTCCAGAACGGTCATGCCGTCACCCGCTCTGCTGGCTCGCCGACGTCGTAGTGGCGAAGGAACAGGTCTTCCAACGTGGGTGGTTGGCTGATGAGACTTCGCACGCCGGCGTCGCCCAGCACCTTGATGACCTCGCCGAGGCTCTCGCCGTCAACCTGTGCCCGCAGGGTGTGCCCATCGACACTGACGTCCGCCAACCCCTTGATATCCCTGAGGTGTTCGATATCGCCTGCCTCACCGATCATTTCGGCCTTGATCGACGTACGGGACAGATGCCGCATGGACTCCAACGTGCCGCTCTCGACGGTGCGCCCCGCGCGGATGATGGTCACCCTTTGGCACAGCGCCTCGGTCTCGGCCAGGATGTGGCTCGACAAGAGCACCGTCGCGCCGCGGTCGCGGGCCACGGCGACGCACTGCTGAAACACGTTCTCCATCAAGGGGTCAAGGCCGCTGCTTGGTTCGTCGAGCAGCAGCAGTCGGGCGTTCGACGCGAACGCCGAGATGAGCGATACCTTCTGCCTGTTGCCCTTCGAGTACGTCCTGGCCTTCTTCGAAGGGTCGAGTGCGAACCGCTCGATGAGCTCGGTGCGCTTGCGCTCGTCGATGCCACCGCGCAAGCGGGCCAGCAAGTCGATGGTCTCGCCGCCGGTCAACGATGGCCACAGCGTCACATCGCCTGGCACGTAGGCGATCTCGCGGTGCAGTGCGACGGCGTCGGTCCACGGATCACCGCCAAGCAGCCGGGCGCTGCCGGAGTCGGCACGCACCAGTCCGAGCAGGACGCGGATGGTCGTCGACTTGCCCGCGCCATTGGGTCCGAGGAAGCCGTGCACCTCGCCCTCGAGCACCGTCAGGTCGAGTCCGTCGAGTGCCCGTGCCGAGCCGAAGCTCTTCGTCAGGCCGTGAACTTCGATGGCGGCGGTGCCGCCTGAATTCCTGGTCATCGATCACTCCTTCATTGACGTGGCGATGGGGATGCCTGCAGCCTGTTGCGCCATGAACGCGTCGTACATCGTCGAATCGGTCATCAGGCCCTGCGTGTAGACCTCGAGGGCGGGTAGCACCATCTCCTGGGCGTAGTCATGCAGCACGGCCCGGATGTCGGTCGGATTGTCGTGCAACTGCAGGTACAGCAGGAAGCCACCGCCACCGGCCATCGCCAGGAATTTGGCTCTGCCCTTGGGATCGGGGCTGGCCTTGATGGTGCCGGCCCGCACACCCTCCTCGATGTATTGCTCGGCGTTGTCGATCATGGTGTGCCACAGAGACTTTGCGAGTACACCGCCGGACTGCATGCTGCGCACCAGGTAGGCCATCGAGGGTGCGAAGGATTCGATCTCCGCCAGTTGGCCGAACCAAGAGGCGGGATCCGACGACTGGATGGACTCGCTCTTGGCGGTCCGTACCGATTCGGCGACGTAGTCGTCGCACGCCTGGCGCAGGCCGTCCTTGGAGCCGAAGTGGTGGATGACCAAGGCGGCGCTGACACCCGCGGCCTTGGCGATGCCACGGAGGCCGACGTCGAAGCCGTGCTGGCCGAACTGCTCGATGGCCGCATCGCGAATCCGGGCGGTGGCAGTCAGGTCGTCGGCTGAACGCATGTTTAGTACGCTAAACGCGCGTTCAGTCAGCTGTCAAGACCTTCCGCGAGCAGACACAAAAGTGACGCGACACGCCGCACGAGCGACACCTTTGCGTCTGCTCGCGGAAAGTGGGGTCAGTCGCGGGCCGCGGCCAGCAAGCCGTCGCCGAGGGGCACCAGTACCGGCGTCAACCGCTCGTCCTCGGCGATGAGCCGGGCGGCCTCGCGCACCGCGGTGACCTCCCTGTCGCTGGCGCTCGCGTCGCCGGCCCGTCCGCCGAGGGCGGCGCGGTGGATCACGATCGCGCCGCCGGAGCGCAGCAGGCGCACGCCTTCGACGACGAACTGCGGCTGGTCGGCCGGGTCGGCATCGATGAACACCAAGTCGTAGGACTCGTCGGCCAGCCTGGTCAGCACTTCCTGCGCGCGGCCGCTGATCAATCTGGTGCGCGACGGCCCGATGCCCGCCTCGGAGAAGGCCTGCTTGGCCAGTCGCTGATGCTCGGGCTCGACGTCGATGGTGGTCAGCACGCCGTCCTCGCGCATGCCTGACAGCAACCAGAGCCCGCTGACTCCGACACCGGTCCCGACTTCGACGACGGCCTTTGCCCGCGCGACCTTGGCCAGCACGCTCAGCAGAGCACCGACCGCCGGCGTGACGGCCCCGGCGCCGCTGTCGTCGGCGCGTTCCCTGGCCGCGGCGGTCAGCGCGTCCTCGGAGATGGAGTTTTCGGCGTGCGCGACGATCGCGTCAGCCCGGCTCGGCCGTGCTTCCGCGCCACCGGCCTGACCCGTCGGTTCATCGCTGCTGGCCATGCCCGCAGCGTAGAGCGAACGCCGAGCGGTCCGCGCCTCGACACGCCCGCGCCGCTGTCTAGAATTGCGGAGGATTTCGACTGGTTTCCCCAGTTGGCATGGTGCATCATCGACATTCTCAGGAAAAGTTCAGTTTGCTCATATGCGGACCTCACCGGGGTCGGGGACGGTTAGCGCATGGAAAACGGCGGAAGCTGGGGACCCGGGAATATCCACGGCGATGAGGCAGTTTCCGCGGGTGCAGATCCGGGAATCACTGCCGGGATCCGCAATAGTGATCTGGAGGATCCGACGACCACCGCAAGCACGTCCCCCGTATTCATGGCGCACTTCGAGCAGGCCGGCGACGGCGACTGGGTGGAGCCGTCCGAGGAGATGTCCGGTACCGCCGTGTTCGACGCGACGGGTGACAAGACCACCATGCCCTCGTGGGATGAACTGGTACGTCAGCACGCCGACCGGGTGTATCGCCTGGCGTACCGTCTGTCGGGCAACCAGCACGACGCGGAGGATCTGACCCAGGAGACGTTCATTCGCGTCTTCCGGTCGGTGCAGAACTACCAGCCCGGGACGTTCGAGGGATGGCTTCACCGCATCACGACCAACCTGTTCCTGGACATGGTCCGGCGCCGCAGCCGCATCCGGATGGAGGCGCTGCCCGAGGACTACGACCGCGTGCCCGCCGACGAACCGAATCCCGAGCAGATCTATCACGACTCTCGGCTCGGCCCCGACCTGCAGGCCGCGTTGGACTCGCTACCCCCGGAGTTCCGTGCCGCGGTCGTGCTGTGTGACATCGAGGGTCTGTCCTACGAGGAGATCGGCGCCACCCTCGGCGTGAAGCTCGGTACCGTGCGCAGCCGAATCCACCGTGGACGGCAGGCACTGCGGGAGTACCTCGCCAACCATCCGGACGCGTTCGCAGAGGACGCCGCCAGGTCCGCCTGACCCTTTGGTGGCGTCTCGTACGTGTTCGAAGCGGTCAGCCGCGCTACATTCGAAGGTAAAAGCGCTGCCGTGTGATGAACTGGGATGAGTTCGGTCTAGAGAGGAGCAGGTCGATGGTCGACCCGGGACATGTGTTCCGCCGCGCCTTCTCTTGGCTGCCCACCCAGTTCGCGTCGCAGAGTGACCAGCCGGTCGGCCCCCGACGGTTCGGCTCCACCGAGCACCTCTCCACCGAAGCCATCGCCGCGTTCGTCGACGGCGAGCTCAGGATGAGTGCGCACCTGCGGGCGGCGCACCACATGTCGCTTTGTCCCCAGTGTTCGGCCGAGGTCGACGCACAGGGGCAAGCGCGCGCCGCGCTGCGGGACTCCTGTCCGATCGTCATCCCGACGGCGTTGCTCGGGGCGTTGTCCGAGATCCCGCGCCACGCGCCGCTGGAGCCGCCGGTGGACGATGTCGCACCGCAGTCGGCTGCTGGCGAGCCGCGTGTTCGCCGCAAGCGCCGGTAGGGTGAACGGTGGGCCAAAGGCAATGGCGTGCGTCGTAAACGGTGCGCGCTCTGACGGAGAGTGAACACGGGTGACCAACCAGGAC
>JAOPWT010000023.1 GCA_025965555.1 Mycobacterium sp. | reverse complement strand
GACTCGGCGACATCCTGGGCGGCCTGCTCGGCGGCAAGAAATAACTCCCCGCGAGCAGACGTAAAGGTGCTCGAACGCCCGGCGTGTCGGGCACGTTTATGTCTGCTCGGCGGGAGTTCCTAGACTGTTGCGGTGACCGTCAGCCCGAAATCCGCCGATAGCCCAGGGGTGCAGTCCCTACCCAAGACGTGGGATCCGGCTGCGGTAGAGACCGAGCTGTATCAGGGCTGGGTCGATGCGGGCTACTTCACGGCCGACGCATCGAGTGAGAAGCCCCCGTATTCGATCGTGCTTCCGCCGCCCAACGTGACCGGCAGCCTGCACATGGGCCACGCGCTGGACCACACGTTGATGGACGCGCTGACCCGGCGCAAGCGCATGCAGGGTTACGAGGTGCTGTGGCTGCCGGGCATGGACCATGCGGGTATCGCCACCCAGAGCGTGGTCGAGAAGCAACTCGCCGTGGACGGCAAGACGAAGGAAGACTTCGGCCGCGAGTTGTTCATCGAAAAGGTGTGGGACTGGAAGCGCGAGTCCGGTGGCACCATCGGCGCGCAGATGCGTCGACTCGGTGACGGCGTCGACTGGAGCCGGGACCGCTTCACCATGGACGACGGGTTGTCGCGCGCGGTGCGGACGATCTTCAAGCGCCTCTACGACGCGGGCCTGATCTACCAGGCCGAGCGGTTGGTCAACTGGTCGCCGGTGCTGGAGACGGCGATCTCGGATCTCGAGGTGAAGTACGAGGACGTCGAGGGGGAGCTGGTCTCCTTCCGCTACGGGTCGATGGACGATTCGCAGCCGCATCTGGTGGTGGCCACCACGCGGGTGGAGACGATGCTCGGTGACACCGCGATCGCCGTGCACCCGGATGACGAGCGGTACCGGGCGCTGGTCGGCAAGAGCCTGCCGCATCCGTTTCTCGACACGCAGGTCTTGATCGTCGCCGATGCGCACGTCGACCCCGAATTCGGTACTGGCGCAGTGAAGGTCACACCCGCGCACGATCCCAACGACTTCGAGATCGGTGTTCGGCACAACCTGCCGATGCCGTCGATCATGGACAGCAAGGGCCGCATCGCCGGTACCGGAACGCGTTTCGACGGCATGGACCGCTTCGACGCGCGTGTCGCGGTCAGGGAGGCGCTCGCGGCCGAGGGTCGGATCGTCGAGGAGAAGCGGCCATACGTGCACAGCGTCGGGCACTCCGAGCGCAGCGGCGAACCCATCGAACCCAGGCTGTCCCTGCAGTGGTGGGTAAACGTCTCCTCCCTGGCGACCGCCGCGGGCGACGCGGTGCGTAACGGCGACACCGTGATTCACCCCGCCAGCCTGGAACCGCGGTGGTTCGCCTGGGTGGACAACATGCACGACTGGTGCATCTCGCGTCAGCTGTGGTGGGGCCATCGCATCCCGATCTGGCACGGCCCGAACGGCGAGAAGGTCTGCGTCGGACCGGACGAGACCCCGCCGGAAGGGTGGGAGCAAGACCCCGACGTGCTGGACACGTGGTTCTCGTCCGCCCTGTGGCCGTTCTCCACGATGGGCTGGCCCGAACGCACACCGGAGCTCGAAAAGTTCTATCCCACAAGTGTTCTCGTCACCGGTTACGACATCTTGTTCTTCTGGGTGGCCCGGATGATGATGTTCGGCACTTTCGTCGGCGATGACGACGCCATCACCGCAGGCGGAACGCGCGGTCCGCAGGTGCCGTTCGAGAACGTCTTCCTGCACGGCCTGATCCGCGACGAATTCGGCCGCAAGATGAGCAAGTCCAAGGGCAACGGCATCGACCCGCTGGACTGGGTCGACGCGTTCGGCGCCGACGCGCTGCGCTTCACCCTGGCCCGCGGAGCCAATCCCGGCGGTGACATGTCGATCGGCGAGGACCACGCCCGCGCGTCGCGCAACTTCGCCCCCGAGTTGTTCAACGCCACCAGGTTCGCGTTGATGAACGGGGCGGCGCCTGCCCCGCTGCCCGGTGTCGAAGACCTCACCGATGCGGACCGCTGGATCCTCGGCAGGTTGGAAGAGGTGCGCGCGGAAGTCGATTCGGCGTTCGACGGCTACGAGTTCAGCCGGGCCTGCGAGTCGCTGTACCACTTCGCCTGGGACGAGTTCTGCGACTGGTACCTCGAGCTGGCCAAGGTGCAACTGGCCGACCACCCGGACGGGCCGACCAACGCCGTGTTGGCCGCCGTTCTCGACAGCCTGCTCAAGCTGCTGCACCCGGTGATGCCGTTCGTCACCGAGACGCTGTGGAAGACGCTCACCGGCCGCGAGTCGCTGGTGATCGCGGACTGGCCGGAACCGTCGGGCATGGCACTGGACGCGCAGGCTGCCAGTCGCATCGCGGACATGCAGAAGCTCGTCACGGAGGTTCGTCGGTTCCGCAGTGACCAAGGACTCAACGACAGGCAGCGGGTCCCCGCGCGACTGATTGGAATCGCCGAGGCGGATCTCGACACCCAGGTCGCCGCCGTCACCTCGCTGGCCTGGCTCACCGAGCCTGCGGACGGCTTCACTCCGTCGGCGGCCGTCGAGGTCAGGCTCTCGCGGGGCACTGTGCTCGTCGAACTCGACACCTCGGGCACCGTCGACGTGGAGGCCGAGCGACGGCGGCTGGAGAAGGACCTCGCTGCCGCGAAGAAGGAGCTGGCCCAGACCACCGCGAAGCTGGGCAACGAGGAGTTCCTGGCCAAGGCGCCTGACGCCGTGGTCGACAAGATCCGGGGCCGTCAGCAGGTGGCGGGCGAAGAGGTGGAGCGGATCACGGCTCGCCTGGCCGGTCTCACATGACCACACCGGAGCCAACACCGGACGAGGTCGCCTCACTTCTGCAGGTGGAGCACCTGCTCGACCAGCGCTGGCCCGAAACCAAACTCGAGCCGAGCACTGCCCGCATCGCCGCGTTGATGGAGCTGCTGGGGTCACCCCAACGCGCATACCCGACGATCCACGTCGCGGGCACCAACGGGAAGACGTCGGTGGCCCGGATCATCGACGCGCTCCTGACCGCCCTGCACCGTCGCACCGGGCGCACCACCAGCCCGCATCTGCAGTCGGCCGTGGAGCGCATCTCCATCGACGGCCAGCCGATCACCCCCGCGCGGTATGTCGACACCTACCGCGAGTTGGAACCCTTCGTCGAGCTCGTCGACAAGCAGTCCGAGGATGGGCTGCTTCCTGGGGGGCCAGGCCCGCGGATGAGCAAGTTCGAGGTGGTCACCGCCATGGCGTTTGCGGCCTTCGCCGACGCGCCGGTCGACGTGGCGGTGGTCGAGGTCGGCATGGGCGGTCGCTGGGACGCCACGAACGTCGTCGACGCGCCCGTGGCGGTCATCACGCCCATCGGTATCGACCACACCGAGTACCTCGGCGACACCATCGCCGAGATCGCCGGCGAGAAGGCGGGCATCATCGTCAAGCGCGAGGACGATCCCGAGGGGCTGGGAACGGGCACCGACACCGTGGTGATCATCGGCCAACAGGTGCCCGAAGCGATGGAAGTCGTTCTCGCGGAAGCGATCCGGGCCGACGCCGCGGTAGCGCGTGAGGGCTCGGAGTTCGCGATACTTCGCCGTCAGGTCGCCATCGGCGGCCAGCTGCTCGAACTGCAGGGGCTCGGCGGCGTCTACCCCGAGGTCTTCCTGCCGCTTCACGGCGAGCACCAGGCCCACAACGCACTGGTCGCGCTCGCCGCGGTCGAGGCGTTCTTCGGCGCGGGTGCGGACCACCAGCTCGACGCCGACGCGGTGCGAGAGGGATTCGCGGCGGCGACCAGTCCCGGTCGGTTGGAACGCATGCGCAGCGCGCCGACGGTGTTCATCGACGCGGCGCACAATCCGGCGGGTGCGGCGGCGCTCACCAAGGCGCTGGACGACGAGTTCGACTTCCGGCACTTGGTCGGCGTCGTCTCGGTGATGGGCGACAAGGACGTCGACGGCATTCTGGCCGCCATCGAGCCTGCCTTCGACCAGGTGGTGGTGACTCACAACGGCTCACCGCGGGCCATGGACGTCGAGGGTCTGGCGATGCGCGCGGAGGAACACTTCGGACCCGATCGGGTGCTCACGGCGCCGACGCTGCCCGACGCCATCGAGACGGCGATCGCGTTGGCCGAGGAGAGCGGGAACGATGACGCCTTCCCCGACGGCTTCTCGGGCAGCGGCATCGTCATCACCGGCTCGGTCTTCACCGCGGGCGCGGCGCGCACCCTGTTCGGACGGGATCCCTCGTGAGCGAACCCGTCGAGCAGCAGGCCGCCGGTCCGGATCCGTGGAAGAGCTTCCGTGGCGTCATGGCGGGCACGCTGATCCTCGAGGCGATCGTGGTTCTCCTTGCGCTGCCGGTAGTTTCGTTCTCGCACGGCGGGCTGACGTGGACCAGCGGCGGCTTCCTGATCGGGATGACCGGCGTGCTGATCCTGCTGGCCGGCGTGCAGGGCAGACCGTGGGCGCTGAGGGCGAATCTGGCCGCCCAGGTGGTGTTGATCGCGGGGGTGGTCATCCATGCCGCGGTCGGCTTCATCGGCGTCGTCTTCGCCGGGGTGTGGTTGCTCATCGCCTACCTGCGAGCCGAGGTCAAGCGGCGTCAGGACCGCGGCCTGCTGCCCGGTCAGCAGCGCCCGCCTACTGACGGGTAGGCTTCGCCGACGTGACTGAGCGGACGCTGGTACTGGTCAAGCCCGACGGCGTGAAGCGCCTCCTCGTGGGAGAGATTCTCAGCCGGATCGAACGCAAGGGCCTGACGATCGCGGCCCTTGAACTCAAGAACGTCAGCGAGGACCTGGCTCGGCAGCACTACGCCGAGCACGAGGGCAAGCCATTCTTCCCGTCGCTGCTCGAATTCATCACCTCGGGCCCCGTCGTGGCCGCGATCGTTGAGGGGGAGCGCGCGGTTGCGGCGTTCCGTCAGATCGCCGGTGGCACCGATCCGGTGGAGAAGGCTGCCCCCGGCACCATCCGCGGTGACCTGGCCTTGGTGACCCAGGACAACCTCGTGCACGGCTCGGATTCCCCCGATTCCGCAGTGCGTGAGATCGAGCTCTGGTTCCCCGGGAGTTAGCTGCTCACGTGGTCTAAATCGGCACCCCGTCGGAAACCGCTGCGCGGTGTGGGATACTGGCCGAGGATGACCTGCTTCATAACGGAGCGGGACACCCGGATGAAGACTTGGACGAGCGCGACCACCTAGGACATTTTCCGAGTGCGGCGCGGCGGCCAGTCGTCATTCAGCCAGGCACTGAGGGTTCCTTTCGTTGGAGCTGCTCGGAGCGAGACCATGACAAGCCCGGGAAGAGTTCCACGGGTCCATAGCGAAAGCCCTCGCGTGGCCGCGTCAGCACGACGCGCCCGGGGGCTTGAGGAGAGTACGTGGCTGACGATGCCCCATTCGACCTTTCTGAAGACACTCGGCGCGACGAGGATGTGCCAGCTCAGCTGAGCCAGTCCCACGTCGACGTGTTCGTCGAGCCGGTCGCGGAACCCGCCATCGAGGCCGCCGAGGCCCTCGAGGTGGACCCCGAGCCCCCGCCGGTGCCCGAGCCCCTCCCGGCCAACGCTGCGCCCGCGGCCTACATGCCGTTGTTCGTCGCGCCGCAGCCCGTTGCGTTCGTCCCCCCGAAACCCGTCCCCGTCCCCGTCGACGAGGAAGAGGACGACGAAGAAGACGACGAGGATGACGATGACGCGGACGATGCTTCCGGCGACGCCGATGACGATCAAGGAGATCGCCCGGCGAACCGGCGCCGCCGTCGTGGCCGTCGTGGCCGCGGACGTGGTCGCGGAGAGCAGAGCGCCGACGACGACGGCCAGGACGACGCGGGCGACCAGGGTGACTCCGACGACGGCTCCGACGATGACGGTGCCGACGACGATGGTGGCGACGACGAGAGCGCGGGCGGTGAGGGGGCCAATCGCCGACGTCGCCGGCGCAGGCGCCGCAAGACCGGTGGCAATGACGGTGACGACTCCAGTTCGCCCGACGACCCGCCCAACACCGTCGTCCACGAGCGTCAGCCGCGGGCCGAGAAGGCCGCCAGCAAGGACAACGAGATCCAGGGCATCGCCGGCTCGACCCGCCTTGAGGCCAAGCGTCAGCGCCGCCGCGACGGTCGCGACGCGGGCAGGCGCCGTCCGCCCATCCTGAGCGAGGCCGAATTCCTGGCAAGGCGGGAAGCGGTCGAGCGGATGATGGTGATCCGCGACAAGGTGCGCACCGAGCCGCCGCACGAGGGTGCCCGCTACACGCAGATCGCCGTCCTCGAGGACGGTGTCTTGGTCGAGCACTTCGTCACCAGCGCCGCATCCGCATCGCTCGTCGGCAACGTCTACCTCGGGATCGTCCAGAACGTGCTGCCCTCGATGGAGGCGGCGTTCGTCGACATCGGCCGCGGCCGCAACGGCGTCCTCTACGCAGGTGAGGTCAACTGGGAGGCTGCCGGTCTCGGCGGTGCCAACCGCAAGATCGAGCAGGCGCTGAAGCCGGGCGATTACGTCATCGTGCAGGTCAGCAAGGATCCGGTGGGTCACAAGGGCGCGCGGCTGACCACGCAGGTGTCCTTGGCGGGGCGGTACCTGGTCTACGTGCCGGGCGCATCGTCGACGGGGATCAGCCGCAAGCTGCCCGACACCGAGCGTCAGCGGTTGAAGGAAATTCTGCGCGAGGTCGTTCCGGCCGACGCGGGCGTGATCATCCGCACCGCTTCGGAGGGCGTCAAGGAAGACGACATCCGGACCGACGTCAACCGGTTGCAGGAGCGGTGGGCCCAGATCGAGGCCAAGGGCGCGGAGATCACCGCCAAGGCCGCGGGCGCTGCGATGGCGTTGTACGAAGAGCCCGACGTCCTCGTCAAGGTGATCCGCGACCTGTTCAACGAGGACTTCTCCGGTCTCATCGTGTCCGGTGACGAAGCCTGGGACACCATCAACGAGTACGTGACATCGGTTGCGCCGGAACTGCTTCCGCGCATGAGCAAGTACGAGCCCGCCGCTTCGGACGGTCCCGACGTGTTCGCGGTGCACCGCATCGACGAGCAGCTGACGAAGGCGATGGACCGCAAGGTCTGGCTGCCGTCGGGCGGCACGCTGGTCATCGACCGCACCGAGGCGATGACCGTCGTGGACGTCAACACCGGCAAGTTCACCGGATCGGGTGGAAACCTCGAGCAGACCGTCACCCGCAACAATCTCGAGGCGGCGGAGGAGACCGTCCGCCAGCTTCGGTTGCGTGACATCGGCGGCATCATCGTCATCGACTTCATCGACATGGTGTTGGAGTCCAACCGCGATCTGGTGTTGCGCCGTCTGACCGAGGCACTGGCGCGGGACCGCACCCGCCACCAGGTGTCCGAGGTGACCTCGCTCGGGTTGGTGCAGCTGACCCGCAAGAAGCTGGGCACCGGGCTGATCGAGGCGTTTTCGACCACCTGCCCGCACTGCGCGGGACGCGGCATCATGCTGCACGGCGATCCCGTGGACTCCAATTCGACCGCCGGTCGCAAGAACGAGCCGGGGACCGGCCGTCGCAGCAAGCGCGGCAAGAAGGGTGGCCGCACCGAGGACGAGGTGCAGGTCGCCAAGGTCCCGGTGCACACCCCTGGTGAACATCCGATGTTCAGGGCCATGGCGGCGGCCACCGGCCGCGAGGAAGGCGATGAGGAGGACTCCGAGGGCACCGAGGACGCCATCGTCGAAGGTTCCGAGGACCTGGCGACCCGCGAGCCCGTCGAAGAGGTCCTGGCGGAGGAGTCCGACGACGAATCGGACGACGAATCGGACGAGGACGCCGACGACGACCTCGATGACGATGAGGACGACGATGACGATGAGGACGACGACATCGAGGTCATCGACGACGAGGACGAGGACGAGGACGAGGACGATGACGACTCCGACGAGGACGATGACGACCTCGACGCGGAGGACGACGATGACGATGAGGACGACGACGAAGAGCAAGACGATGACGAGGACGACGAGCCCCTCGTCGCCGTGACCGGGCGCCCGCGGCGTCGTCGCGCGGCGGCCCGCCCCGCAGGTCCACCGGTTTCATGACGGTTGACTCGCCGCGGGGCGGGGCGCGGTTTGACCCTTTACCCGCTGGTCACGTACCCTTGCACAGTTGTCTGCAGGCTCTGTAACGACTGAGCCCGCGACACGCGGGGCAAAGTGACCCCCGCACCCCAGACCCGCGCACGCAGCCCTCGGGTGGCGCGCGCCCGCAAGCGAAGCAGAGGAAGACGCAAACGATGGCGACGTATGCAATCGTCAAGACCGGCGGCAAGCAGTACAAGGTCGCGGTCGGTGACATAGTCAAGGTCGAGAAGCTGGAGCTCGAAGCCGGCGATTCCGTCTCGCTCCCAGTGGCGCTCGTCGTCGACGGCGCGAATGTCACCACCGCCGCGAAGGATCTGGAGAAGGTCGCCGTCACCGCTGAGGTGCTCGAGCACACCAAGGGTCCGAAGATCCGCATCCACAAGTTCAAGAACAAGACCGGTTACCACAAGCGCCAGGGCCACCGTCAGAAGCTGACGGTCGTCAAGGTCACGGGCATCAAGTAAGTAAGGGAGCGAACTAATGGCACATAAGAAGGGCGCTTCCAGCTCACGCAACGGTCGCGATTCCAACTCTCAGCGCCTCGGCGTCAAGCGGTTCGGTGGCCAGGTCGTCAAGGCGGGCGAGATCATCGTGCGCCAACGCGGCACCCACTTCCACCCCGGCGTCAACGTCGGTCGTGGCGGTGACGACACCCTGTTCGCGACTGCTCCCGGCGCCGTGCAGTTCGGTGAGAAGCGCGGTCGCAAGACCGTCAACATCGTCCGCACCGTACGCGCGGAGAGCTAGTACTC
>JAOPWT010000635.1 GCA_025965555.1 Mycobacterium sp. | reverse complement strand
GCACCTGGGTGCGCTTGGCCAGCGAGGTGTCGCGCCAGGCGGGGAACGCCGCGGCGGCGGCGTCGATCACGGCGCGGGCGTCCTCGACACTGCCCAGGGCGACCTCGCCGGTGACCTCACCGGTGGCAGGGTTGGTCACCGGCGCGGTGTTGCCGCTGGCACCCGGGTAGGCCTTGTTGTTGATCCAATGGGAAATGGTGTTGGTCATATCCGTTCTCAATTCTTGTATTTGGCGACGTAGTCGGTCATGGTGGCGAGCTGGTAGCGCGATACTTCATGCGCGTTCTCGTCTTCGGCGAACACGGACGACACCATCACGGTGTCGGGGCGGTCGTAGAACCCGATCTCGGCGAGGCCTGAGAAGAACTCGTCCCAGTCGACGTCACCGTCGCCGATCTTCAGGTGCTGGTGCACCCGTGCGGGGTTGCCGGGTGGGTTGGTGATGTACCGCAGGCCGTGGCTGCGATGGTGATCCATGGTGTCGGCGACGTGCACCAGCCGCAGTCGGTCGCCCGCGGCGCGCATGATGTCGATCATGTTGCCGCCCATGTGGTACGTGTGGCACGCGACGTACACCATGCCGAGGTTGGGGGAGTTGACCCCCCTGATGATGCGGATCGCTTCGAACCCGTCTTCCACGAAGTCGTCCGGGTGCGGATCGATGCGGACGTCGATCCCCTCGCGTTCGAAGATCGGCATCAGTTCCTCCATGGAGCGGAAGAAGGCGCGCTCGGACTCTTCGGCGCGTTCCGGCCTGCCGGAGAACTCGGTGTTGATGACGTTGACGCCGAGGTCGACGGTGATCTGGATGACGCGCTTCCAGTTCCGAACGGCCGCTTCCCGCGCGTCCTCGTCCGGGCCCGACCATCGCAGCACCGGAAGAACCGACGCGATTCCGACATTGGCGTGCTCGCACGCCTTGCGGAACTTCTCGACCAGGTCGTCGTCGGCGCGCGGATGGTTGTAGAACGGGATGAAGTCCCGGTGCGGGGTCAGTTGCAGGTTGTCATAGCCCAATTCGGCCACCACACGCGGAAACTCAAGCAACTCGTAGTCGTGGTGAAAGGGAGTGGGATCGAGTGCGATCTTCACGAGTCAGGCCCCCCTGATCGAGTCGCGCGAGACCATCTTCACCTCGACGGGCAGTCCGCTGTTGAGTGACTCCACACCCGCCTCGCACACCGCCGAGGCGGCGTAGCCGTCCCAGGCTCCCGGTCCGTCGATGACGTCCCCTGTGCTACCCCCTCGCCGGACCGCGTCCACCCAACGTTGGAACTCGGTGTCGTACGCCTGACCGAACCGCTCGCGGAAGCCCGGCGTGATCTGGCCACCCCAGGTGCCCGCCGCGGTCTTGCGGACCATGTTGACGTCCAGGCCGATCATTGCGCTGCCCTTTTCGGCGACGACCTCGGTGCGCACCTCGTAGGCCACGCCGGTCGTCACGAACAGCTCGACGTCGACGTGGCGGCCGGACGCGGTGCACAGGATGGCGATCTGCGGGTCGGCCAGGCCCTCTGGCGCACTGGGATTCGCCGATGGCTTGACGATCTGGATCGAGGTGATCTCCTCG
Organism: Mycobacterium sp.; assembly: GCA_025965555.1. Taxonomy (GTDB): domain Bacteria; phylum Actinomycetota; class Actinomycetes; order Mycobacteriales; family Mycobacteriaceae; genus Mycobacterium. The sequence continues at coordinate 4,035 of JAOPWT010000635.1, read as the reverse complement.
TCGAACAGAAATCGGGTGACGTCGACCTCGTGCACCAGCGAGTCGCGGACCACCATCGCGCTGTCGAAGCTCGGCGGGACCGCGGGATTGCGGTGGGCGCAGTGCAGCACCAGCGCCCGGCCCAGCTCGCCGCTGTCCAGCAGCGACTTCAGCTGGGCGTACTCGTGGTCGAAGCGGCGCATGAAGCCGACCTGGATCAGCCGACGGCCGTGCTCGGCCTCGCGCTTGACCACTTCCAGCGACGTGTCGACGTCGGTGGTGAGCGGCTTCTCACACAGCACCGGCTTGTCGTGCTCGATGCAGGCCAGCAGTTGCTTCTCGTGGGTGGGCCCCGGGGTGGCCAGCACCACGGCGTCGACGTCCGGGTCGGCGATGGCGTCCAAGGGATCGGAGATGGCCCGGCAGCCGGGAATCTCGGCGGCGATCTTCTCGGCCTTCTCGGTGAGGTAGTCGTTGACGACCGTCACCTTCGCGCCGGAGATTCTGGAGCTCAGACGGGCGACGTGGTCAGCGCCCATGATGCCGACGCCGAGAACGGCTACGCGCAAGTCAGACATGAAATTTCAATCTCCTAGTTGAATCGGACGGAGGAAACGCCGCAGGACCCGAGGTAGGTGCGGGTGCGCTGGGCGATGGGCAGCGGCGCGTCGACGGCGCACGGATACATGTCCTGCTCCACGATGGCGAACACGTCGATGCCGAGCCTGTCGATGGCGGCCAGCAGCGGCGGCATGTCCGGGATGCCCAGCGGGGGTTCGGTCATGGCGCCGAGCTTGACGGCCTCACCGAAGGGCAGGTCCTCGGCTTCGACCTTGGCGCGCACCACGGGATCGACCTGCTTGAGGTGCAGGTATCCGATCCGTTCTGGGGCACGCTCGATGATGGCGATGTTGTCGCCGCCGCAGTAGCTGATGTGTCCGGTGTCCAGACAGAGGTTGACGAATTCGCCGTCGGTGCCGTCGAGGAAACGGTAGACGTTCTCCTCGGTGTCGACATGGCTGTCGGCATGGGGGTGGTATTGCGCACGGACGCCGTACTTTTCGAACATGGCCTTGCCGAGTTCGTTCATGCCCTGGGTCTTCTTGCGCCACTGCTCGGGCGTGAGCGTGCGGTCTTCGAGCACGGCGCCGGTGGCAGGGTCGCGCCACATCTCGGGGATGACGACGACGTGCTTGCCGCCGACGGCCGCGGTGAGCTTGGCGACGTCCTCGATCTGCCTCCACACCGCATCCCACGAATCATCCTGGTGCAGATGCTCGAAGACCGTTCCCGCAGAAAGTCTCAGGTTGCGAGCGGCCAGCTCGTCGGACAGTTGCTTGGGATCGGTCGGCAGGTAGCCGAAGGGGCCCAGCTCGATCCACTCGTAACCGGATGCGGCGACCTCGTCGAGGAAGCGCGTGTAGGGCGTCTGGTTCGGGTCGTCGGGGAACCACACGCCCCACGAGTCGGGTGCGGAACCGACCAGAATGCTGCTCACGTGTATTGCCTTTCAGCTGTCGGATGGACGGACTAAGGGCCGCTGGATCTTCTTCCAGTCGGCATATGTCTGGTACGCGGCCTTGGTGGATTCGAGCGTAGATGTCTCGGATACCGGTACGTCCCACCAGGACTCGCTGTCAGGTGCGGCGATCAGGGGGTCGGTCTCGACGTGGATCACCGTGGTGCGATCGCTGGCCTTGGCGACCTTGACGGCATCCGTGAACTCCGCGGCGGTGACCACCCGGATGACGTCGGCGCCGAGGCTGGCGGCGTTGGCGGCGAGGTCGACGGGCAGCTTGGCGCCGTCGAGCCTACCGTCGGCGCCGCGATAGCGGTAGTCGGTGCCGAACCGCTGCGACCCGAGTGCCTCGGACAGCGAACCGATGGAGGCGAAGCCGTGGTTCTGCACCAGCACGACGATGACCTTGACGTTCTCCTGAACCGCGGTCACCAGTTCGGTGGCCATCATGAGGTAGGAGCCGTCGCCGACCATGATGAAGACATCGCGGTCCGGTTCGGCCATCTTGGCGCCGATGCCGCCGGCCACCTCGTATCCCATGCAGGAGAAGCCGTATTCGACGTGGTAGCCCTTGCGGTCCCGGGTGCGCCACAGCTTGTGCAGGTCTCCTGGCATCGAGCCGGCGGCGCACACGACGACGTCGCGGGGGTCGGACAGCGTGTTGGCCAGGCCGATCACCTGGTTCTGGTTCAGCGCCGCGCCGTCGTCGAGCTTGTACACGGCGGAGACGGTGTCCTCCCATTCCTTGGCGAGTTCGGCCGTGCGCGTGCGGTATTCATCGCTCACCGAGTAGTCGCCAAGGGCCACCCCGAGGGCCTCGATCGCCTCGCGCGCGTCCGAGACGACGCTCACCCCGCCCTGCTTGACCGAGTCGATCGACGCCACGTTGATGTTGACGAAGCGAACGTCGGGATTGTTGAACGCGGTCCGCGAGGCGCTGGTGAAATCGCTGTAGCGGGTGCCGATTCCGATGACGACGTCGGCCTCGGTGGCCAGCGCGTTGGCCGCCGTGGTGCCGGTGGAGCCGATGGCGCCGACCGACTGCGGATGGTCGTAGGGCAGCGATCCCTTGCCCGCCTGACTCTGCCCGACTGGGATACCGGTCTGTTGGCAGAAGGCGGCCAGAGCCTCGGTCGCGTCGGAGTAGATGACGCCGCCGCCTGCCACGATGAGTGGCTTGCGGGCGGTGCGGATGACGTCGGCCGCGCGCGCGATCACCGAGCGTTCCGGCACCGGGCGTGCGACGTGCCAGGTACGTTCGGCGAACAGGGATTCCGGCCAGTCGTGGGCCTCGGCCTGGACGTCCTGCGGGATGGCGACGGTGGCCGCGCCGGTCTCGACGGGGTCGGTGAGCACCCGCATGGCGCCGAGCAGCGCGGCGGGCAGTTGTTCTGGCCGCCACACCCGGTCGAAGTACCGCGACAGCGGCTTGAACGCGTCGTTGACGGTGACGTCGCCCGAGGACGGCAGCTCGAGTTCCTGCAGCACCGGAGAGCTGGCCCTGGTGGCGAACGTGTCGGCGGGCAGCAGCAGCACCGGCAACCGGTTGATGGTGGCGAGCGCGGCACCGGTCAGCATGTTGGTGGAGCCGGGCCCGACACTGGCAGTGACGGCCCAGGTCTGCAGCCGGTCCTTCTGGCGGGCGTAGGCGACGGCACTGTGCACCATGGCCTGCTCGTTGCGGCCGAGCACGTATCGCAGGGCGGGCTCGGTGCCTGCCTCGAACGCCGTCACCTCGTCCTGCAGGAGCGCCTGGCCGAGGCCGGCCACGTTGCCGTGACCGAAGATGCCGAACGCCCCTGCGAAGAACTTGGTGCGCTCACCGTCGTGCTCGACGTACTGGTTGCCGAGGAACCGAATGGTGGCCTGCGCGACGGTGAGTCGCACGGTGGCTTCTCCGTCGGCGATCTTCTCGGCCCGCTTGGGTGCGGTGGAGACCACGGTCATGCTCCTGTCTGGTGTAGAGGTAGTCGCGGGTCCACGGCCTGGTCGTCCCAGGTGCCGCGGAGCCACGCGTGTTCGGGGTCGTCGACGATCTTCCATGCGCGTTCGGCGCCAGGCCCGGCCATCACGTTGAGGTAGTACATGTGGTACCCGGGGGCGGCAACCGAAGGGCCGTGATAGCCGTGCGGCACCAGCACCACGTCGCCGGTACGGACCTCTTCGAGTACCTCGATCGGGCGGTCAGGCGTGCCGTACACGCGGTGGTAGCCGAAGCCGCGGGACCCGTCCGGGCCCGCCGCGATCTCGAAGTAGTAGATCTCCTCGAGCTCCGACTCGGTTGCCGTGTTCTGGTCGTGTTTGTGGGCGGGGTAGCTCGACCAGTTGCCACCCGGCGTGATGACCTCGCAGGCGATCAGCGAGTCGGCCTCGAACACGCCTGCGGTGCCGAAGTTGTGCACCTGCCTGCTGCAGTTGCCCGCGCCGCGCAGTTCGACCGACACGTCGGCCGCCGCGACCCGGCGGTTCGGGAAGGAGTTCTTGGCCCTGGCCCCGCAGATCGCGAACCGCCCTTCGCCGGAGAGCACGTAGGTCTG
>JAOPWT010000632.1 GCA_025965555.1 Mycobacterium sp. | reverse complement strand
CGGACGCCAGGACGTCGTCGTCGTCGATCAGGCCGGTGCGGAACACGCACGTGCGGAAGGTGGTCTCGTCGATGTCGCCTGCGATGAAGGCCCGGCCGAGCATCGGTAGTTGTTCGCGCATGGCGCGGGCGTAGCGGACGTGGCTGGCGGCCAAGCCTGGGCTGATCGACAGGGCGGCGGACACCTCGGCGCAGACTGCGGCTTCGGCGTCGATGGCCCAGTCCGCAGTCTCCTCGGACTGGCCTCGGCGTAGGGCGAAGAGATCCCAGATCGCGCAGAGGCGTTCGCCGGCCGCGCACGCCTCGGCCCGCGCTGCGGAGCTCACCCGCTGCAGCAGTGCCACCGGAACGGCGCCTGTATCGAACATGTGTTCGAGTATGCCCGCACCCACCGACAAATCACCTGCCGACGGACAGGCCGATCCGCACCTCGTCGAACTACCAGTCACGGCACGGGCCGCAGGATTCGTAGCGCGCCGGGCACCGCCGACACCTCGACCGGCAGGGGGCAGACGAACTCCCCATCGGCGTAGGCATTGATGCCGGGGGAATCGACGGTGATGACCTTGGCCCGCACCGCCCGCACCTGGTCGAGGTCGACGTGGGTGCCCTTGAACACGGTGGGGAACAGGCGAATGAGCTTGGTACGTGACGCCGACTGCACCATCGTCACGTCGAGTTGACCGTCGGAGTGGTCGGCATCCGGGCAGATCAACATGCCGCCGCCATAGCTGCGGGTGTTGCCGAACGCCGCAAGCGTCAGATCGGTGACCAACTCCTCACCGTCGAACGTCAACCGGAATGGCAGCAGTCGCAGCTTCGAAATCTCGGCGACCATGGCGAGGTTGTATCGCATCCGGCCGTGCGGCCAGCGCATGCGGTTGGTCCGGTCGGTCACCAGCGAGTCGAACCCGGCGGCCATCACGGTGCCGAACCAGCGATCGGTACCGTCGGCGCCACGGATGCGGCCCAGGTCGACCGTCTCCACCACCCCGTCGACGACGACGTCCGCCGCGGCTTCGGGATCCTTTGTTGGGATGCCGAATTCGCGCGCATGGTCGTTGCCCGTGCCCGCCGGGATGATGCCGAGAGGGATCGCGGTCTGCGCGAGTACCTGCAGCGCGAGGGCGACGATGCCATCCCCACCGACGACGACGAGCGCATCCATCCCGCGCTCGAGGGCACCCTCGACCAGTCGCCTCGCGTGCTCGGCGTCGGTGCCCGCGATGGCGACGACGTCGACACCCCGCCGATGCAACTGCGCTACCGCGCGCTCGGCGGCGTGTGGCGCGCTGCCGTGTCCCGACGCCGGGTTCGTCAGGACGGTCACACGGGCGATGGTCACGGAATCAGCTTGCCGGGGTTGAGGATTCCCGCGGGATCGAGCACCGCCTTCACCGCGCGGAGCACCTCGACGCCGAGGTCGCCGATCTCGTCGCGCATCCACGGCCGGTGGTCGGCTCCGACCGCATGGTGGTGGGTGATGGTTCCGCCGTTGCGGACCATCGCCTCTGACGCCGCGGTCTTGGCCTTCCGCCACTGCTCGATCGGGTTGCCCCGTTGCCCTGCCACCACGGTGAAGTACAGCGAGGCGCCGGTCGGATACACATGGGAAATGTGGCACAACACCAGTGCCGGAGTACCGGTTTCGGCGAGTGAGTTCGTCAGGGCCACGGTCACCGCGGCCTTCAGCGTGCCGACATTGGACCAATTCGTCGCGGTCTCCAACGTCTCGCACAACGCGCCGGCCGCCAGCAATGAGTCGCGCAGGTACGGCGCCCCGTATCGGCCGTGCTCCCAAGCCTTCGCGGGCCCCTCGCCGAGTGAGGTGCCGCCGTGTGCCTCCAATACGGCCCGCGTCTCGGCGTGCCTGCTCTCGGTGTGTGCGGCCGTGCCCTCGAACACGGTGATCGCCAGGCATCCGCCGGTGACGCTCTGTTCACCGATGGCCTCGGTGGTGGCGAGGTTGACGCCGGTCTCGGCCTCGTCGGACAACCGGATCACGGTGGGGCCGGTCCCATTCTGGACGACGGCCCGCAGCGCGGCCGCTCCCATGGCGAAATCGGGGAAGGACCACGCTTCATGGCGCGTGGTCTCCGGGACGGGGTGCACCCTGACTCGCACGCGGGTGATCACGCCGAACACGCCTTCGGATCCGACGATGAGCTGCCGCAGATCGGGGCCCGCCGCCGAGGCAGGCGCGCGCCCGAGGTCGAGGACGCCCGCCGGGGTGACAGCCCGCAGGCCGCGGACCATGTCGTCGAACCGGCCGTAGCCCGCGGAGTCCTGGCCGGACGATCGCGTCGCCGCGAAGCCGCCGATGGTGGCGAACTCGAAGCTCTGCGGGAAGTGGCCCAGCGAGAAGCCGTGCGCCGCAAGAAGTTTCTCGGCATCGGGGCCGGTGACCCCGGCGCCGAGTTCGGCTTCTCCTGAGATTTCGTCGATGCCGTGCAATTCGTCGAGGCGGCGCAGGTCCAACGACACGACGGCCTTGAAGTCGCCGCGGATGGGATCAAGGCCGCCGACCACACTGGTGCCACCCCCGAACGGCACAACCGCGATGCTGCGCTGAGCGCAGTGCTTCAGTATCTTCGCGATCTCGTCCTCGTCGGCAGGCAGGAGCACCGCGTCGGGAGCGTCCTGAACGCCGGAGTCCTTGCGCCGCAACAGGTCCAGCGTGGACTTACCGCCTGCCCGCAAGAGCCTGCCGTAGTCGTCGGAGATGCAGTGCGCTTCTCCGACGACGGCCACCAGTGACTCGCGGTCCCGGTCCGACAGTGCCGACGGTCGCAGGCGCACCGCACCGGGTTCGGGATCCGAAGCGGGGGTGGCGTCGACGCCGAGGGCTTTGACGAGAAGCGACCGGATCCCGTCCGAGAGGGGTTTGGCCGCGGCGGGGTCACCCCAGGCGTCCCACTTCATCGGGGGCAGTAACTGGTCATCCGATCGAGTCATGCGTTACAGTATTACAGATCATGTCAATCAGTAACGAAGAACGGTCGAAATCGGTCGAGGATCGCATT
>JAOPWT010000630.1 GCA_025965555.1 Mycobacterium sp. | reverse complement strand
GACTCGCCTCGATGTGTTCCAAGGCCTCGGTGAAGGGAGACAAAAGCTCATCAGGCAATGCGCCAAAGAACAAGGTACGTACGGCATGGCCTGGCTTGGCCGCGACCACCGCACTCATGCCTTACTCCGTCAAGACCGCATCAGTTGCCCGCCCGTCGTCCTGCGACTGAATGCGTTTGGCGAGGCCTCGGTTGCAAAGTCGCCGCAGGTGGTGAGAAAGCCAGTCCACTGTCCCGTTGTAACTGACGGTTGATCTCATAGTTCATCCGTAGCTGCACACGCATGTAGGTCACCCATGCCCGCTGTTGTGACGGGGACAGCCAGAGACTGTCGCCAGGATTCGAGCGGCGCGTGCGGGGCATGTCGTCCTCTTTCTGATGGACGTCCGATTCGATCCAGATGCCGTCGTTGTGCTACCGATCGGTGTCAAACATTGCTTGACATGTCACGTATTGATATTACCCTGAACGTCATGGCTAGAGCAGTGCAGTTCGATTCGTACGGCGGCCTGGAGGTCCTCGAGGTGCGTGACGTGCCGCGCCCCGTTCCAGCCGCAGGTGAGGTCCTGGTCGAAGTGAGGGCGGCCGGCATCAACATCAGTGAGGCAGCGATTCGCTCGGGTGCCGTGCAGCACATTTTTCCCGCGACGTTTCCGTCGGGGCAGGGCAGCGACCTCGCGGGAGTGGTGGCCGAACGCGGTTCCGGCGTCACCGGTTTCGCGGTCGGCGACGATGTGATCGGGTTTTCCAACCAGCGCTCCAGCCATGCCGAATACGTGACGGTGCCCGCGACGCAGCTGACGCCCAAGCCGTCGAATGTCACCTGGGAGGTGGCCGGTTCGCTCTACGTGGCGGGGTGCACTGCCTACGCCGCGGTGCGCGCGGTGCACCTCGCACCGGGCGATACGGTCGCGATCGCAGGTGCGGCCGGTGGCGTCGGTGCGACGGCGGTTCAACTCGCCCGACGCGCGGGGGCGACGGTTTTGGGCATCGCAGGGCCTTCCAACGACGCCTGGTTGGCCGCGCACGGCGCGATCCCGGTCAACTACGGCGACGACTTGGTGGCCCGGCTGCGCGCTGCGGCACCGTCCGGACGCATCGATGCCCTGCTGGACTTCTTCGGTGGCGGGTATGTCGCGATGGCGGTCGAGGAGCTCGCAATCCCGCCCGACAGGGTCGACACCATTACCGACTTTCCTGCCGTGGAACGGTTCGGGGTGCAGTCCGCAGGGGGCGCGGATGCTTCGAGCGCAGCGGTGGTCGCCGAGTTGGCCGGCTTGGTCGCACGCGGTGAGTTGGATGTGCCGATCGGCGGAGTCTTCGCCCTCGACGACGTACGCGACGCCTACCGCGAACTCGAAAAGCGGCACTCCCGTGGCAAGTTGGTGCTACGACCATGACCGTTGTAGGCATCGCCGGGCATCGACGAACCCGCTTCGCAACTGACGCGGTGTTGACCGACAACGGTTTCAAGATCGCGTGGACTGAGGTGATACGCCCAGATACCGGGAAGTTCGTATTCCCATCCAGCCAGTGAACCGCGAATCAGGTGACGAATCACGAGACCGATACGAGCCAAGATTCGATATGAGGAGACCACGATGAGCGATGGCAATGACTTCAACGAGCGCAACATCGCCGAGTTCCGCGCCAACCACGGTCGCGTCGGCGGCCCGTTCGAGGGCGCGCCGATCCTGGTCCTGCACACGGTCGGTGCCCGCAGCGGCGCGCAGCGGGCGAACATCATGATGTATCTCAGCGACAGCGAACGGTACCTCGTGTTTCCCTCGAACCAGGGTGCCGACAACAACCCCGACTGGTACTGGAACCTGAAGGCCAACCCTGAGGTCCGCATCGAAGTCGGCGACGACCATATCGACGCACATGCCACCGACCTGCAGGGCACCGAACACGACGACAAGTACGCGCTGCAGGCCGAGCGGTATCCGGCATTCGCCGAGTACCAACGCATGACTTCGCGGACCATCCCGGTCGTCGCGCTCACACCGACCGGTCCGCCCAAGCCGCGCGAATGAAGGTCTTAGCGACCGCCGGCCGGTTCGCTCTCCGCCAGCACCCTAGTCACGGCAGGTTGGCCACTCAGTTGGCTTTGACCAAGGCGCCGCCCTAACGGGTGATACATCACTTGAATCTACCAACGAGGTGATCATGACCAAGACAGGTTCGAGTTCCTCCCAAGAGCCCGGAGTGCCGCACATGGATTTCGATGCCCTCTACCGTGGTGAAAGCCCCGGCGAAGGTTTGGCGCCGATGACCACCCCACCGTGGGATGGCAAGGCGCCCAAGGACAGTGTCATCGAGTGGCAGACCGAGGGCTGGGTTCACGGCGATGTTCTCGACATCGGCTGCGGACTCGGTGACAACGCCGTCTTCCTGGCCGAGAACGGGCATGTGGTGACGGGGTTGGACATCTCACCCACCGCGCTGATCACCGCCGAACAGCGGGCGAAGGACGCCGGAGTCGACGTGACGTTCGCGGTCGCCGACTCCACCAAGCTCGACGGCTACACCGACGCGTTCGACACCGTGATCGACAGCGGCTTGTTCCACAGCCTCGATCACGAGGGCAGACGGAGTTACGTCGCCGCGGTGCACCGGGCTACCCGACCGGGCGCCACCCTGTTGCTCAGCTGTTTTTCCGATGCCAACCGCAAGCGTGAGAACTGGTCGGGACCGGCGGTGTCCGAACAGACGCTGCGCGACGTCCTCGGTGGCGCCGGCTGGGACATCACGTCGCTCGAGCCTGTAACGATACGAGGCGCACTGGACGGCGGCCCGCAGGCCGAAATGGCGTTCTGGTATCTCCGCGCGCAAAGGCGCTAAGCGACGAGTACTTGCCACCTCGGTCATGGCGGGTCCGTCGACCTAGACGTCACCGCTCAGCCGGAATAGGTGATGTATCGAGTACTGATCTCAGTTGTGGCTGCGCAAGTCGCGCCTGGCCACGCCGTTCGATCGCGGTAAACCGTGGCGCGGCACTGCAGTCGATGGTCGGTGGCGACGATGCGCCGGACTGGCTACCGCCTCCATCGCGATACCCTGGGCGGACAGTCCGAGAGGGAATCGCCGAAGTGTCACCTAGTCAGCGCCGCAAGACCGTTCAAGAACCTTGGTTGTCAGCAGCCCAGCTGCGAGCCTGGCGTGCGTTCATGCGGGTCCAGATGCGGATGAATTACGAGATGAATCGGCAGCTCCAGAGTGACACCGACTTGTCACTAGCCGATTACCACGTCCTGAATACGTTGACCGAGGCGCCCGGGGGCCGTCTGCAAGTATCCGATCTGGCGGTACGGATTGGCTGGGAACGTAGCCGCGCGTCACACCAGCTGCGCCGGCTGTGTGAACGCGGCCTCGTTGAGCGGGTGCCATCGAAAGAAGATGGCAGAGCAACCGACGCAACTCTGACGAGGGCAGGTCGCGACGCGATCGAGGCGGCAGCTCCCGGTCACGTGGCCTTGGTTCGCCAACTCTTCTTCGACTCGCTGCCCGACGAGTTGCTCGCACCCCTTACGGCAGCGTTGGAACACATCCACGTCAACACGAACTTCAACGGCTCCTTGCCGCCGGCCCCGTGGTGAGCAGCCTGCCCCGTAGGATGCGATGAAGGTTGCGTCGGTGACGTCACCTTTGCGCTGAGGAATTTCGGCAACGGCCAACTCTTGGTAGCAAATCGGGGAAATCCGCACGGGCATAACGGCATTCGTTGACACGATCGCGGGCCGGCATCACGCGGTCGTCAAGGAATGGAACGTCCGCGACCTACGTGCGGTGCTTCGGCCACCAACTCGCCTCCCCCAGCAGCGTCGCAATGGCTGGCACGGTCAGCGTGCGCACGACGAACGTGTCGAGCAGCAGACCGCAGCCGATGATGAAACCCATCTGCGTCATGATTCCGATTGACCCCACCATCAGCCCGAACATGCTTGCCGCGAAGATCAATCCGGCCGAGGTGATGACCGAACCGGTACTGGCGACCGTGCGCATCACTCCCACGCGGATGTTGTTGGCCGATTCCTCGCGGAGGCGCGAGATGAGCAGCATGTTGTAGTCGGCGCCCACGGCCACGAGGATGATGAACGACAGCAGCGGGACGGGCCAGGCGATGTCGTGGCCCAGTCCGTACTGAAAGACCAACACGCCCATGCCCAGCGCGGCCGCATAGTTGAGCACGACGGTGGCCAGGAGATAGATCGGTGCCAACACCGCCCGCAGCAGCGCCACCAGGATCAGGGCCACGATGACGAGGGTCGCGATGGCCAGTTGCAGAAAGTCACGCAGCATCAACCGTTGGATGTCGGAGTTGATCGCCGGGAAGCCCGCCATGGATACCCTGGCGTCGGCCAGCGACGTGTTGGTTGTCGCCGCCGCGGCGACTTCGGTGATTTGCTGCCCGAGCCTCATGGCCTCGGCGGTGTAGGGATCGAACCGTGATTCGATGAGAAACCGCGCGGTCCTTCCGTCGGGCGAGATGAACTGTCGGGCAACCTTTGCGAACTGTTGATCCTGCAACGCACTGGCCGGCAGAAAGAAGCCCGTCGCCGCGTCCGATCCGACCGTCCCCCGCGCGGACTCTTGCAGCTGTGCCGCAATCTGGCTCATCCCGCCGAGCATCTGAATGTTGCTGTCGACCAGGGTGTGCACGCCGACGGCCAGCGCCCGCGCGCCCGAGGCGAGCTGTCCGATGCCGCCCTGCAGGCGTGCGATCTGCGCGGGCAGGTCGGCGCCCCCGCCGCCGAGGGCAGCCATGCTCCGGTCAAGGGTGTCCGCGGCACCCTGCAACTGGCTGATCGTCGCTGACACTGAGGAATTCGCGGTTTGCGCGGTCAATTCATCGCCTAGACCGGCGATCTGATCGAAGAAGCCCTCGTGGTGCAGTGCCACCAGCGTCTGAACCTGGTCGCGTAACGCCCCGCACTCCGGTGTCGCCGCACACAGGGGCGAGCCGCCGAGCGTGGTCGCCAGCGGGTCGATCACGGCGATGGCGCTTGCCGCCCGTTCGGCGAGTGGGCGTACCTGCAGTCCGTCCTTGACGATGCGGTCGACGTTGGGCCCCATGGCATTCAGCTGCTGCAGTGCCGGCCGGTAGCGCTGAATCGTTTGGCCGGCCTGCTCCGCCTGATCGAGCAGACCGGTCAGGGGCCCCAGCGCGGACCGCACGCTGACGTCGAGCTTGGTGAGACCGTCGGCCAACTGATCGGCCCCGTCCGTCAGCCTCGCCAAATCACCCTTTCGCGCATCACCATCGGCGACGGCGTCCGCGAGCTTGTCGCCGATCTGTCCGTTCTGCCACGACAGCTGCGCCTGATCCAGCCTCTTGCCGGTCGGCCGGGTGACGCCGACGATGCGATCGACCCCGGGTATCTGTGACACCCGGGAAGCCATTTCATCGAGATCGGCGAGTCCCCTGCCGGTACGCAGGTCCGTCGGCGACTCAACCAAGAGGAACTCGGAGATGATGACGTCCTTGGGAAAGTGGCTGTCCAACAAGCGGTATCCCTCATTGCTGGCAGTGGTGGATGGTTGCCCCTTGCGGTCGTCATAGGTCATGCGCAGGGTGAGCGCCACGCCGCCGAACGTCAGGAGCAGCACGAGACTGATCACCAACAGCGGCACCGGCTTGCGGACCACCGTCACCGCGATCCGGTTCCAGTAGGCGCGCGTCCTGTCCTTCCGGGGTTCGCCGATGCCGCGCTTAGCCGCCAATACCAACACCGGCGGCAGCAGCGTCACCGTCGCCAGGCACCCGACCAGTACCGCCACCGCACATGCTGGGCCCGAGGTGGCGAAGATGGTCAGCGTCGCGAACGCCATGGCGAGAAACGCCAGGGCAACGGTCGCCGCCGAGGCCAGGATGACGCGCCCGATCGTCGCCGTCGCGTTGATCACGGCCTGATCCACCGCCACGCCTTGCCGTCGCTGCTCGTGGTACCGGCTGATCAGGAACACCGAGTAGTCGGTGCCGGCGCCCAACAGGATCACGGTCATGAACGCAATGGTGAACTGCGAGACCGGCATGCCCAGTTCGCCGAGCGCCGCCAGGACTCCTCGCCCGACCCCCAGGCTCATGCCGATGACGAGCAACGGCAGCAGCGCGGTGAACACCGAGCGGTAGACCAGCAGCAGGATCGCCGCGATCAGACCGGCGGTGGCAAGCGAGATGAACAGCAGATCCCTTTCCGCCGCGACGATCTGGTCGCTCATGGTCGCAGCCGGACCAGTGACATAGGCGACCGTCGAGGTGCCGCCGAAGGCATGGGTGGCGATGTCGCGGACCGACTCGACGGATTCGGCGGCCCGCGGTCCACCCAGCGTCCCGGCAATGCCGACCGGCTGATACCAGTACTT
>JAOPWT010000629.1 GCA_025965555.1 Mycobacterium sp. | reverse complement strand
CTGACCAAGCAACTGCAGCCCGTCGACTTTCCGCGTGGGCACACAGTGTACGCCGAGGGCGAGCCCGGTGATCGGCACTACATCATCATTTCGGGCAAGGTGAAGATCGGCCGTCGTTCACCCGACGGGCGCGAGAATCTGCTCACCATCATGGGCCCGTCCGACATGTTCGGCGAGCTGTCGATCTTCGACCCAGGCCCACGCACCTCGAGCGCGACCACCATCACCGAGGTCCGCGCCGTGTCGATGGACCGCGATGCCCTGCGAGCCTGGATCGCCGATCGACCCGAGATCGCCGAGCAACTGCTGCGTGTGTTGGCCCGTCGTCTGCGCCGCACCAACAACAACCTGGCCGACCTCATCTTCACCGACGTGCCAGGACGCGTCGCCAAGCAGCTGCTGCAGCTTGCTCAGCGATTCGGCACGCAGGAGGGCGGCGCGCTGCGCGTGACGCACGACCTGACGCAGGAGGAGATCGCCCAGCTGGTCGGCGCCTCGCGCGAGACGGTCAACAAGGCGCTGGCCGACTTCGCCCATCGCGGCTGGATTCGCCTGGAGGGCAAGAGCGTGCTGATCAGCGACTCCGAACGGTTGGCTCGGCGAGCGAGGTAACGAGCGAGCATCCAGCAGGGCGCCCGGCTTCCCCTCACTCGCGCAGGTAGTTCAGCTGTGCCTGCACCGACCATTCGGCGTGCGGCCACAGCGTCTCGTCGACGTCGGTATAGACGTGTTCGACGATCTGGCGCGCGGTCGCGTCCTCGCCGAGAACCCGCAGCGCGTCGCGCACCTGGCCGAGCCGCTCTTCGCGATGCGTCAGATACCTCTGCGTCACCGCCTCGAGGTCACCGAGATCTGGCCCGTGCCCCGGCAACACCGCCCGCCGACCCAGTCCGTGCAGCCGTCGCAGGGACTCCATGTATTGCCGCAGGCTGCCGTCCTCGTTGTCGATGACGGTGGTCCCTCGTCCGAGCACCGTGTCCGCGGTGAGCACGGCGTCGTCGACCAGAAAGGACAGCGAGTCGGCGGTATGTCCCGGCGTGGCCATCACCGTGATGCGCAGGCCGGCAGCGTCGATCACCTCCCCGTCGGACAACGGACCGCCGAGTCCCCGCAGAAAGCCACTGCCGACCGCCCGCACCGTCGCACCCGTGCGGTCGACCAGCTTGTCGATCGCGTCGGTGTGGTCGCCGTGCTTGTGACTGATCAGCACCAGCGCGATCTTGCCGAGGCCGGCGATCCGGCCGACGTGCTCGTCGTCGTCCGGGCCCGGGTCGACGATGACCATCTCGTCGCTGCCAGGGCCTTGGAGCACCCAGGTGTTGGTGCCATCGAGGGTGAGCATGCCGCGGTTGTCGCACAGCAGCACCGATGCGGTGTCGGTGACCCGGCGCAGTTTCCCGTAGGCGGGATGCTCCAGAGCGGTCACTCGACCTCGACGATGATCTCCACCTCGACGGGTGCATCCAACGGCAGCTCCGACACCCCGACCGCCGAGCGGGCGTGGGCGCCTGCGTCACCGAAGACGTCTCCGAAGAGTTGCGATGCGCCGTTGACCACGCCGGGCTGACCGTTGAAACCCGGTGCGGACGCTACGAACCCGACGACCTTGACCACCCGAGCCACGGAGTCGATGCCGACGAGCGAGTGGACGGCGGCGAGCGCATTCAACGCGCAGAGCCGCGCCAGCTCCTTGGCGTCGGTGGGGCTGACCGCGCCGCCGACCTTGCCCGACTGCGGAAGCACTCCGGCGACCATCGGCAGCTGGCCCGACGTGTAGACCAGGTTTCCCGTACGCACCGCAGGCACATAGGACGCCAGCGGGGTGACCACCTCGGGTAGCTCGATGCCGAGCTCAGCCAGCCGCTCGGTGACGGTCACTTGGGCCGCTTCATGTAGGCGACGAGCTGCTCGCCGGTGGGCCCGGGAACGACGGAGACCAGCTCCCAACCGTCCTCGCCCCACTGATCGAGAATCTGCTTGGTCGCATGCGTCAGTAGTGCCACGGTCACGTATTCCCACCGGGTCAATTCGCTCATGAGGCTGAGCTTATCGGGGACCGGGCCGGCCATGGATAGGCTGCTGGGGTGACCACCGAGGTTCCCGAATCCAACGGCCATGCATCACTGGGCTGGCCGTCGCGACTGAACAAGGCCCGTCTGCACTTCGTGACCGGCAAGGGCGGCACCGGCAAGTCGACGATCGCGGCGTCACTGGCGCTGGCCCTTGCCGCGGGCGGCCGCAAGGTGCTGCTGGTCGAAGTCGAGGGGCGCCAGGGCATTGCGCAACTCTTCGACGTGCCGCCGCTGCCGTACGAGGAAGTGAAGATCGCCACCGCCGACGGCGGCGGACAGGTCAACGCGCTCGCCATCGACACCGAGGCGGCGTTCCTCGAGTACCTCGACATGTTCTACAACCTCGGCTTCGCCGGGCGGGCGATGCGGCGGATCGGTGCAGTCGAATTCGCCACGACCATCGCACCGGGCCTTCGCGACGTGCTGCTGACCGGAAAAATCAAGGAGATCGTGGTCCGCTCCGAAAGAGAACGGGCGAAGGACCATGGGAAGGGCAAGCCACCCGGCTACGACGCCGTCGTGGTCGACTCACCGCCGACGGGGCGCATCGCCCGGTTCCTCGACGTCACCAAGGCGGTATCGGATCTGGCGAAGGGCGGCCCCGTGCACTCGCAGGCCGACGGCGTGGTCAAGCTGCTGCATTCCGAGCTGACCGCCATTCACCTCGTCACCCTTCTCGAGGCGCTGCCGATCCAGGAGACCCTCGAGGCGATCGACGAGCTCAAGGAGCTCGGGCTGCCGATCGGCAGTGTCGTCGTCAACCGCAACATTCCCTCCTACCTGGAGCCCGACGACCTGGCCAAGGCGGCCGAGGGCGACATCGACGCCGACTCGGTGCGGGCGGGCCTGGCCAAGGCGGGGATCACGTTGGCCGACGGCGACTTCGCGGGGCTGCTCACCGAGACCATCCAGCATGCGACGCGGATCAGCGCGCGGGCGGAGAGCGCAGTGCAGCTCGATGCGGTCGACATCCCGCGACTCGAACTTCCCGCGATAGCCGACGGCGTCGACCTCGGCAGCCTGTATGAGCTCGCTGAGGCCCTCGGCCAGCAAGGCGTGCGATGAGCGCTCGCGCGAAGAGAATGAGGTTGGCTAGTTGAGCACCACACCCACCGCCCTGGACATGGCCGCCATTCTGTCCGATCGGGCCAATCGCGTCGTGGTGTGTTGCGGCGCAGGCGGTGTCGGCAAGACCACAACCGCGGCGGCGATGGCCCTGCGGGCCGCCGAGTACGGCCGTACCGTCGTCGTCCTGACGATCGACCCGGCGAAGCGGCTCGCGCAGGCGCTGGGCATCAAGGATCTCGGCAACACACCGCAGCGGGTGCCGCTGGCCCCTGAGGTGACCGGTGAACTGCACGCGATGATGCTCGACATGCGTCGCACGTTCGACGAGATGGTCGTCCAGTACTCCGGCGGCGACCGCGCGGAGGCGATTCTGGAGAATCAGTTCTACCAAACCGTCGCCACGTCGCTTGCGGGCACGCAGGAGTACATGGCGATGGAGAAGCTCGGCCAGTTGCTCGCCGAGGACAAGTGGGATCTCGTCGTCGTCGACACCCCGCCGTCGCGCAACGCGCTGGACTTCCTCGATGCACCCAAGCGCCTCGGCAGCTTCATGGACAGTCGGCTGTGGCGTCTTCTGCTCGCGCCGGGGCGGGGCATCGGCAAACTGGTCACCGGCGCCGTCGGCCTGGCCATGAAGGCGCTGTCGACCGTTCTCGGTTCCCAAATGCTTTCGGACGCTGCGGGTTTCGTGCAGGCACTGGACTCGACGTTCAGTGGCTTCCGTGAGAAGGCCGACCGCACCTATGAATTGCTGAAGCGACGGGGCACCCAGTTCGTCGTCGTCTCGGCTGCCGAGCCGGATGCCCTTCGTGAGGCATCCTTCTTCGTCGACCGGCTATCCCAAGAGAAGATGCCGCTCGCAGGCCTCATTCTCAACCGCACGCATCCGACCCTGTGCGACCTTCAGTCCGACAAGGCGCGGGACGCGGCGGACCAGGTGGAGGACGGCGGTCGGGCCGATGCGCTGGCGGCCGCGGTGCTGCGCATCCACGCCGACCGTGCGCAGACGGCCAAGCGGGAAGTGCGGCTGCTGTCTCGATTCACTGGCGCCAACCCGCACGTGGCAATCGTCGGCGTACCTTCGCTGCCCTTCGACGTGTCCGATCTGGAAGCGCTGCGGGCAATCGCCGATCAGATCACCGGCGATACGGACGCGGCCTAGGGGCCCTGCCGACTTAGACGGCGCTGCGGTGTTTGCGCTGGGCGGCGAAGAACTCGGCCCAGGACACGACCTCGGGGTGCTGCTTGAGCAGAGCGCGGCGCTGACGTTCGGTCATGCCGCCCCAGACGCCGAACTCGACGCGATTGTCCAGCGCATCTGCGCCGCATTCGGAGATCACCGGGCAGTGGCGGCAGATCACCGCCGCCTTCCGCTGAGCGGCGCCCCGCACGAAGAGTTCATCGGGATCGGCCTGGCGGCAACGCGCCTGGGAAACCCACGCGATGCGGGCTTCGGCCTCGGCGCCGTGGACTACAACACCATTGACTGGGGAACTCATGACTGTCCTGCGCGCCGCGGGCCGTGTTCCTGACACCAGCGATCCCTTCGTCCAGCCGCCCCCTGCGACGGCCCAGTCCTCGGTGTAGAACGCTAGTGCGATCTACGCCACATCGCGATCCGGAGTGTTACCTAGATCGCACTGTCAGTCAAAGCTAGGTGGTCAGGGGGGTTTTGCGCAACAGTCAAATCACGATTTTATGGGACGACCGTGCCGTGATACATCTTCGCGCATTTAAAGCGCTTGCGCAGAGGTGGCCCAACGGCTAAATAGACGGCTGAGAAGCTGGTGGTGACCAACGTCGCTACTCTGTATCCATGTCCGACCGATCGCAGGCGACGCCGCCGCCAACGCGCGTTCCGCCGGCGGTCATCATCATCAAGCTCGCCTGGTGTGTCCTTCTTGCCAGCGTCGTCGCCGCGGGCCTCATGTTCCCGGTCGTCGGCGGCTTCGGATTGATGTCCAACCGCGCCTCCGACGTCGTTGCCAACGGGTCGGCCCAGCTCGTCGAGGGTGAAGTCCCCGCGGTCTCGACGATGGTCGACGCGAAGGGCAATCCGCTCGCCTGGCTGTACAGCCAGCGGCGGTTCGAGGTGCCGAGCGATCAGATCGCCAACTCGATGAAGCTGGCGATCGTCTCCATCGAGGACAAACGGTTTGCCGAGCACAACGGCGTCGACTGGAAGGGCACGCTCACCGGTCTGTCCGGCTATGTGTCCGGAGCCGCCGACACCCGTGGTGGCTCCACCATCGAGCAGCAGTACGTGAAGAACTACCAGTTGCTGGTCATCGCGCAGACCGACGCCGAGAAGCGCGCGGCGATCGAGACCACCCCCGCGCGAAAGCTGCGCGAGATCCGCATGGCGTTGACGTTGGACAAGACGTTCACCAAGCCGGAGATCCTGACCCGTTACCTCAACTTGGTGTCATTCGGCAACGGCGCGTTCGGCGTGCAGGATGCCGCCCAGACCTACTTCGGCGTCAACGCCTCCGATCTCAACTGGCAGCAGGCCGCCCTGTTGGCAGGCATGGTCCAGTCGACGAGCACCCTGAACCCCTACACCAACCCCGAGGGTGCGCTCGAACGTCGAAACCTGGTGTTGGACACCATGATCGACAATGTGCCTCAGGAGGCCGACGCGCTGCGTGCGGCGAAGCAGGAGCCGCTCGGCGTGCTCCCGCAGCCCAATGAACTGCCGCGCGGCTGCATCGCGGCGGGCGACCGTGCCTTCTTCTGCGACTACGTCCTTGACTACCTGGCCCGCGCGGGTATCAGCAAGGAACAGGTCGCCAAGGGCGGCTACCTCATCAAGACCACCCTTGACCCCGACATCCAGAACTCCGTGAAGTCGTCGATCACGAACTTCGCCGCACCCGACCTTCCCGGCGTCGCGAGCGTGATGAACGTGATCAAGCCGGGCAAGGACTCGCATCCGGTGCTGGCCATGGCGTCAAACCGCACCTACGGCCTCAACACGGACGCCGACGAGACCATGCAGCCCCAGCCGTTCTCCCTGGTCGGCGACGGCGCCGGGTCGATCTTCAAGATCTTCACCACGTCCGCCGCGCTGGAGATGGGCATGGGCATCAACGCCCAGCTCGACGCCCCGGCGCGGTTCGAGGCGAAGGGGCTTGGCAGCGGCGGTGCGAAGGGCTGCCCGCAGGCCACGTGGTGCGTCCTCAACGACGGCAACTACCGCGGGGCGCTGAGCGTCACCGATGCCTTGGCGACGTCGCCCAACACCGCATTCGCCAAGCTCATCTCGCAGGTCGGCGTGCAGCGCACCGTCGACATGGCGGTCAAGCTGGGCCTGCGTTCCTACGCGCTGCCCGGCACCGCGCGCGACTACGACCCGAACAGCAACGAGAGCCTCGCCGACTTCGTCAAGCGCCAGAACCTCGGCTCCTTCACCCTTGGCCCCATCGAGGTGAACCCGCTCGAGTTGTCCAACGTCGCCGCGACGCTTGCCTCGGGCGGCACGTGGTGCCCGCCGAACCCCATCGACAAGGTCTTCGATCGCAACGGCAAGGACGTCTCGGTCACCACCGAGACCTGCGAGCAGGTGGTCCCGGAGGGATTGGCCAACACGCTGGCCAATGCCATGAGCAAGGACGACCAGAGCGGCACCGCGGCCAGTGCGGCCAGCTCCGCCGGATGGACCCTGCCGGTCTCGGGTAAGACGGGAACCACAGAGGCCCACCGGTCCTCCGGATTCTTCGGCTTCACCAGTGACTACGCCGCCGCCAACTACATCTACGACGATTCGACGTCACCGTCGGACCTGTGCTCCTTCCCGCTGCGGCAGTGCGGTTCGGGGAATCTGTACGGCGGCAACGAGCCCGCCAGGACGTGGTTCACCGCGATGAAGCAGTTCACCCCCGACGACGTTGCGCTCCCCCCGACCGACCCCCGCTTCGTGGACGGTGCACCCGGCTCCAAGGTGCCCAGCGTCGGCGGGATGACCCAGGATCTGGCCAGGCAGCGGCTGAGGGACGCCGGCTTCCAGGTCGCCGATCAGGCCACGCCGGTCAACAGCTCCTCACCGGCAGGCGCCGTCGTGGGCACTTCCCCCGCGGGCCAGACGGTTCCCGGCTCGATCATCACCATCCAGATCAGCAACGGGATCGCGCCGCCACTGCCGCCTCCGCCGCCAGGCGCGCCGCCACTGGACCCGAACGACCCGAACGCGGGCCCCGCGCCCGTCGGTTCGACCGTGGTGATGATCCCCGGCCTGCCCCCGATTACCGTCCCGGTACTAGGTCCGCCACCGCCACCACCACCGTAAACGGCATGTGGGGTTGATAACGCGAAGCTGTGAGTCGCAGTGGCTCTCGTGATGTGGCAGTAGGCTTCCTTCATGCTCGCCCGTTCGACGGTTCTCAAGAATTCCGCCGCTGCAACCGCCGGTTCGCTGGCCGCGGGGATCGCCTACGCGACATTGATCGAACGCAACGCGTTCATCATGCGGGAGACGACCATGCCGGTGCTGACGCCGGGATCATCACCGCTGAGAGTGCTGCACCTCAGCGACTTCCACATGTCGCCTGGACAGCGCCGCAAACAGGCCTGGATTCGAGAGCTCGCCGGTTGGGAGCCCGACCTCGTCATCAACACCGGCGACAACCTGTCCCACCCGAAGGCCGTGCCCTCGGTGGTGCAGGCGCTGAGCGACCTGTTGGCGGTGCCCGGCCTGTTCGTCTTCGGCAGCAACGACTACTTCGCGCCGAAGCCCAAGAACCCGATGAACTACATAGTCAAGCCGACGCATCGGGTCACCGGCGAACCGCTGCCGTGGCAGGACCTGCGCGCGGCGTTCACGGAGCGCGGCTGGCTGGACATGACGCACACCCGCCGTGAGATCGAGGTCAAGGGCCAGCTCATCGCCGTGGCAGGGGTCGACGACCCCCACCTGTCGCGCGATCGCTACGAGACCATCGCCGGTCCTGCGAGCCCGGCGGCCAATCTCACGCTCGGCCTCACCCACGCGCCGTACACCCGGGTGCTCGACCGCTTCGCGGCGGACGGCTACCAACTGGTGCTGGCGGGACACACCCATGGTGGGCAGCTGTGCCTGCCGTTCAAGGGCGCGCTGGTGACCAATTGCGATCTCGACGCATCGCGGGCCAAGGGGCCATCGCGCTGGGGCGCGAACATGCAGCTTCACGTCTCGGCAGGGCTCGGCACGTCGCCGTACGCCCCGTACCGGTTCTGCTGCAGGCCCGAGGCGACGCTGTTGACGTTGGTGGCCGCGCCTACCGGCGGCGGACACCTCGGCAGCCGGGCAGGCGTATCCCACCCGACAGTATCGGCGCGGTGACCGACCGGACCTCCATCGCGGTCCGCCGCCATCCACGCGACTGGGTGGACAACGCGGTACGACTCATCGAGGCCGACGCCAGACGTAGCGCGGACACCCATCTGCTGCGCTACCCGCTGCCCGCGGCGTGGTGCGACGGCGTCGACGTGCAGCTGTACCTCAAGGACGAAACCACCCACATCACCGGCAGCCTCAAGCACCGGCTCGCACGGTCACTGTTCCTGTACGGACTGTGCAACGGCTGGATCGGTGAGAACACGACGATCATCGAGGCGTCGTCGGGGTCGACGGCCGTCTCCGAGGCCTACTTCGCGGCGATGCTGGGCGTGCCGTTCATTGCGGTGATGCCGTCGTCGACCAGTAGCGCGAAGATCGCCCTCATCGAATCACAAGGCGGCCGTTGCCATTTCGTCGCCGAGTCATCGCAGGTGTATGCCGAGGCGGAACGTCTCGCAGAGGAGACCGGCGGCCACTACCTCGACCAGTTCACCAACGCCGAGCGCGCCACCGACTGGCGCGGCAACAACAACATCGCCGAGTCGATCTTCGACCAGATGCACGACGAGCGGTTCCCGATCCCCGAGTGGATCGTGGTCGGCGCGGGCACCGGCGGTACCAGTGCGACGATCGGTCGCTATCTGCGGTACCGGCGCTACGACACGCAGTTGTGCGTGGTGGACCCGGAGAACTCGGCATTCTTTCCCTCGTACGCGCGAGGGCGACGCGACGTCGCGGGCTCGTCGTCACGGATCGAGGGCATCGGCAGGCCCAGGGTGGAGCCGTCGTTCCTCCCGGACGTCATCGACCGGATGGTGGTGGTGCCGGATGCCGCCTCGATCGCGGCCGCGCACCACGTCAGCGCCGTCCTTGGCCGCAAGGTGGGGCCGTCGACGGGAACCAACGTGTGGGGTGCTTTCGGCCTACTGGCCGAGATGATCGCCGCCAAGCGCAGCGGGTCGGTCGTGACGCTCCTTGCCGACAGCGGCGAGCGCTACAACGACACCTACTTCGACGAGGGGTGGCTCAACAGCCAGGGGCTGGACCCCTCGGCGTCGGCCTCGGTGCTCCACGAATTCGAGCGCTCCGGCCGCTGGGCCTGATCGCCGCTCTGGAAGGCGCTGCGGCTGAACCGGTCGGACGTCGCGAACAGCCACAACGCGGCGATCGCGAACAATCCGAAATAGATTAAGGCTCCCAACCCGGTCATGTGGTGGCCTCTCCTCGAAATCTCGGTTGAACTTGTTGCCTACAACGCCGCCGAGCGCGGAATCCATTCCTCGTCTCCCGTGCGGGCTTGGTTTCGTCTACCCATCCGTGGCGCGCCCAACCGCGATTGCGCTTGACGGAACACGTCCGTGACGCGGACCACCTGGTGGCGCTGGGCGTTTGGCTTCCGGCTGGCTTGGTGCGATACGCTGTCGTGGCTCAACGCGGGGTATGGCGCAGCTTGGTAGCGCGCTTCGTTCGGGACGAAGAGGTCGTGGGTTCGAATCCCGCTACCCCGACCGCGTAACAGCAGATCAGAGGGCCTAGCCGGTTCGTCCGGCCGGGCCTTTCTGCTTTCCGGTCCGCAGTTGGTCCGCAGAGCGTTCGAGTGCGGTCTGTCGAGCCTTGTCTAGCGCGGCTGAAACCAGCTCAAGATCATCCGGAAAGAGTTCCGCGTAAGTGTCCATGGTGAGCACAGCCGATTGATGGCCAAGCATGGCTGCACAGCCTTCGGATTTGCACCGCCACTGCGGTCGGTCATCGCTGAACCTCTTCTGAGGTGTGGGATTCCGGCACAATGAGCACCGGCCTGCCGTGCTGGCGAGTCAGTTGATGAGACACCGAAACGCCCGCAAGTGTTTCGATGAATGACAGCATTCCGCCGCGCGGAGCGCCGAGAATGATCATCAGCGCGTCGGTCTGCTCTGCTAAGTCGGCGATCACATCGCCCGGTCGTCCCCGGAAAGCGTGGTAAGTCCAGTTGGCATGAAGTTGGTCGAGCAGCGCCCGAGCGGTGGTCGCATTTTCGGCCAATCGTTGGTCGAGCTGTTCCTCCCAGTCCCATGCATCGGGATCAATGGGTAGGTCGTCGAGGTCTGCGACGTGTACGACATGCAGGTGGGCGTCCAGTCGCTGAGCCAACGAAACGGCGAAACGAACTGCGGCGGAACTGTTCGGTTGCAGGTCCCAGCCAAGAACCATCTGTGCTGAGACGGCGGACGCGGCCTGCGGCAGGGACTTTGCCGACATGTCATCACTCATCGCCGTTACCTCCAAACCCATTGATGCTCATAGCGCCCAGACCAGTACGAGTCCGCCAACGCAGGCCGCCACGGATGCGATGAGCGACCCCACGGCATTGAATAACGCTAGTCTGTGTGCCTTTTGCTGGATGAGTCGAACGGTTTCAAAGCTTGCGGTGCTGAACGTGGTGTAGCCGCCGCAGAACCCAGTGCCCAGGACGGTCTGCCACGCAGAGGGTTGACCGTGGAACAACACCGCACCCGCCAAGACTCCCAGCACGAAGGACCCAGTGACGTTGATGCCAAACGTGGCCCATGGGAACGAAGTGGACCAGCGTCGCTTGACCTTAGCGTCGACCAGGAATCGCGTCACCGCACCAGCAGCCCCGACGATGAACGTCAGCACGGCGATCACAACTCCATCCGCCTGCGGTGAACGTCGGCGGCCACGACGATCCCCAGCCAGGCGGCGACGACACCGCCGACCACGCTGGTCACGCCATATCCGACGGCCACCACAACGTGTGAGCGGTTGCCCAGCAGCGAAATCTCCAACGCCAACGTGCTGTAGGTGGTGAAAGCCCCACAAAACCCCGTCCCGGCGAACAGTCGGACACGCTGACGCCATCCGCTGTCATCTCCGGAACGCGCCAACGCCTCGAGCAATGCGCCCAACACGAATGCGCCGACCAAGTTGATGGTGAAGGTCGCCCACGGCCAGTTCGAACCACCGTGGGGTTTGAGACTTTCCCCCACGAAACGCAGTGCGGTCCCCAACACGCCTCCGCCAAACACCCATAGCAATGCAGCAGGCCGCAAATGCAACGGCCTTGCCTGCGTGCCGGTATCCGGGTCGATCGGCAGCTCCGCATGCTGGTCACGGACGGGATCGCTCTGACCGAACTGGTCGTCGCCGGTCACCATGCGTGAATCCCGATGATCAGGGTCAGATCACCTGGACCTGAATGGGCGGCGGCCCATGAATGCGAAACGCGAAGTGATGCCAAACCTGACACGCGCAGCTCCTAACCATCGATGTCGACGGTAGGAACTATCAGCCCAGAGGCGGTTCGAGCGGGATTGCTCAGGCGAGATCCATCACCTTCGCAACAATCGTACGGCGAGCGCCCGCTCTCTCTCCGTCGAATCTGGCTAGGTAGTCCTGTCGTCCGCAGATCGTCCGCAGTAGCTGTTGCCGTTGACCGCGGTGAGTGCGTTATGAATTAGCAGGTCAAGCGGTTGGCAACGATGGCGAGCCTCGTTCGGGACGAAGAGGTCGTGGGTTCCAATCCCGCTACCCCGACCGCGAAGGCAACGAAAGGCTCCGACCGAATCGGTCGGAGCCCTTCTTCAACCTCAAGCTACGACAGGACTTCGATGCGCGCTTCCTCGTCGTCGCGCTCGTGCACCTTGGCGTACATCGCGAACGAGCTCAGCTCAGCCAGGCCGAGCAGGATCACTGGCCAGACTGCACCTGCGGCCAGGCTGAGTCCGATGCGCTCTCCCGTCGGCCTGCGCTCGTCGCCGAGACGAGCGCTCACGGCGAAGACGACGGCTGCCGCCATGACCGCCACGGCGCTGTATGCGATCAGAATTGTCCAGGCCACTGTTACCCCTTCGTGAGTTGGCTGCGAGCGACTGGGTTTCCCAGAACCACTCGGCTCAAACCACGAGTTCTCAGGCCGCGGCCGAGCGCAGTTTCTCCAGCAGCGGATGGGCGGCCTCCTTCAGGAAGCGGTCCTGGCCCTCATCGCCCACCTGGACCAGCGCAATGTCGGTGAAACCGGCTTCCCAGTACTTGCTGACGGCGGCGACGATGGCGTCGAGGTCGGGTCCGCAGGGAATGGAACTCGCGACGTCGTCGGGCCGCACGAACTGGGTGGCCCCCGTGAACCCAGCCGTGGTGGGCAGATCGGAGTTGACGGCCCATCCGCCCGCGAACCAGCGGAACTGTTCGTGCGCGCGCGCGACGGCAGTCGCCTTATCGGAGTCCCAGCAGATCGGGATCTGGCCGATCACCCGGGACTCGCGAGGCAGCCCGGTGGCCTTGCGTGCCCCGTGCCAGCCGTCGACCAGGTCCTTTTTGGGCTCCACGGCGATGAGATGGTCGGCCAGCGGTGAGAAGGTCTCCACCGACCGCTGACCGGACACGGCCGCGGCGATCGCCACCGGCACCTCGGGTACGTCCCACAGCCGGGCCGAATCGACCTCGAAGTAGTCGCCCTTCCAGTCGACGACCTCGCCGGTGAACAGCTCCCTGATGATCTGGATGGCCTCGCGCAGCATGTCCTGGCGTCGTTTCACGGTCGGCCAGCGGTGGCCGACGACGTGCTCGTTGAGGTTCTCGCCGCTGCCGAGGCCGAGCGTGAATCGGCCGTCGGCGAGGATCTGCACGGTGGCGGCCTGCTGTGCCACCACCGCGGGGTGGTACCGCATCGTCGGACAGGTCACGTAGGTCATCAGTTCGACCCGCTCCGTCGCGTGGGCCACTGCTCCGAGGACTGCCCAGGCGTTGGGTGCGTGACCTTGCGCCGCGAGCCACGGCGAGTAGTGATCACTGGACACTTCGAAGTCGAAGCCGAGATGTTCAGCCGAAACCGCGTAGTCAACAAGCTGTTTCGGACCGCTCTGCTCTGTCATGAGGGTATAGCCGAATCGCGTCATGTCAGACGGCTACCCGGCTAGAGGCAGTGCGAAAACGCGGCTAGAGCCGTTCCTTCACGGCGGCGGATAGCCGCGGACCGTCGGCTTTGCCCTCGGCGATCGCCATCGCCGCCTTCATCACCTGGCCCATCTGCTTGGTTCCCGGCCCGTGGCCGATCTCCTCGGCGACCTGGGCGATGGCGGTGTTGACGACGTTGGCGAGTTCGTCGTCGTTGAGCTGGGTCGGAAGGTAGTCGTCGATGACCTTGGCCTCGGCGCGCTCGTTGGCGGCGAGTTCGCCACGCCCGTTGGTCACGTAGATCTCAGCGGCCTCACCGCGTTTGCGAGACTCCCGCGCGAGGACCTTGAGGATGTCGTCGTCGGACAGCTCCCGCACCTGCTTGCCCGCTACCTCCTCGGCCTGGATCGCGGCGAGCAACATCCGCAGTGTTGCGGTGGTCAGCTTGTCCCGTGCCTTCATCGCCGCCGTGAGATCGGCGCGCAGTCGCTCCTTGAGTTCTGCCATGGCGTAGACGCTACGCCCGGGAACCCAGGGCCCGTTGTGAATAATGATGGGTATCGACAGGATGGGACACATGAGCAGCGACGCCGGCGAACCCGATGCGGCCGCCTCCGCGCCGCCGACGGATCCGTTGCCCGCCTACGCACAGGCCCCGCCTCGGTACCAGCCCCCGCCCAGCTATCCGCCGCCCGCCGGCTACTACGCATCACCCGGCTATCCGGGCTATCCGCCACCGGGCTATTGGCCGCCGCCCGCAGGCCCCTACGGTCATCCGCCGATGGGACCCGCGGGCGCCCTGAAACCCGGCATCATCCCACTGCGACCGCTCGGCCTGTCCGACATCTTCAACGCTTCGGTGTCCTACATCCGCACCAACCCGAAGGCCGCGCTGGGTTTGACCACCATCGTCGTCGTGGTGGCTCAGGTCGTGGCGCTCCTGCTCCAGATCGGCCCGCTGGCCGCCACCGGCATCTTGGCGCCCACGGCGGCGGGTCAGTTCGGGCAGTCGGGTGTCTCTGCGCTCTCCGACTCGGCGATCGTCGGACTGCTGCTGTCCAGCCTGGCGGGCATCGTCACCACGGTTCTGGCAGGCATCGTGCTCAGCGGCCTGCTCACCGTGGTGGTGGGACGTGCCGTGTTCGGCACGACGATCGGCATCGGAGAAGCCTGGCATCGGGTGCGGGGACGCCTCCTGCCGCTGCTCGGCGTCACCGCTCTCGAAGGGGTGGGTGCCGTCGTGCTGATCGCGGCGATCGTCGGGATGGTCGCCGTCGTCAGCCAAATCGCAGGCGGTGCTGCGGCATTCGTCGTCGGCACCCTGTTGGGCCTTGGCCTGGTCGCCTTGCTGGTCTACCTCTACACGATGCTGAGCTTCGCCCCCACGCTGATCGTGTTGGAGCGCATCGGCGTAATGCCTGCCATCACCCGCTCCTTCGCACTGGTCAAGAACGACTTCTGGCGGGTGTTCGGAATCCGCCTGCTGGCCGTGGTGGTCGCGGGCGTGGTCTCCGCGGCGGTCTCGGCGCCGTTCAGCTTCGTCGGTCAGATCATGCTGATGGTCGGCCAAGCGACCAGCACGATGGTCATCGCCGTGGCCCTCATCAGCGTGGGCGGCGCGATCGGCCAGATCATCACGGCGCCGTTCAACGCGGGCGTCGTCGTGCTCCTCTACACCGACCGCCGCATCCGTTCCGAGGCATTCGACCTGGTGCTGCAGACCGGAGCCACGGGTCCGGTCAGTTCCACCGACGACCTCTGGCTGACCCCGCAACGCTGACGTGTCCACCATCGACATCGACCGCGACGCTGCGCGCGACGCCGCCCAGCACGAGCTCAACAAGCCCATCTACCCGCGTGGTTCGCTCACCGACCAGCTGACCCAGTTGCTCGATGACCTGTTCTTCAAGATCATGTCCGGGGGCGCGTCGGTGCCGGGCGGCTGGCTCACCATCGCGGTGTTGCTCATCGTGGTGGCGGTCGCCGCCTTCGTCGCCGTCCGGGTGGCACGTCGCACCATGCGCACCAACCGCGGCCGCCAGAGTGCGCTGTTCGGATCGATCGAGATGAGCTCCGCCGAGCATCGCGCCGCCGCGGAACAGTCAGCGGCGCGTGGCGATTGGGCGTCGGCGATCAGGCATCGCGTTCGCGCCGTGGCCCGCCATCTCGAGGAGACCGCGGTGCTCAACCCCGTCCCTGGCCGCACTGCGACCGAACTGGCACGCGACGCAGGGCGGGCCATGCCGGGACTGGCCGATGACTTGCGCCGCGCCGCAGTGGCATTCAACGACGTGACCTACGGAGAGCGGCCCGGCACCGAACCCGCGTACCGGATGGTCGCCGACCTCGACGATCATCTGCTCGCCCACGCCACGCACGCCCAGGAAGATCCCGGCGCGTCGGCCCCCGCGGCGGGATGGGTAGAAGTGCAGTGACCGGCACCGCGGCCAAGCCGGCACTGGTCGGTTCCACCGTCGCCCAAAGGTGGAAGACCTTGCGCTGGGTGCTGTTGGCTCTGGTCGTGATCGTCGCAGTGTCGGCCCTGTCCACCTATCTCACCGCGCCGCGGCCAGGGGGTCGGATGGATCCCGAGGCCACCTCGCCGGACGGCGCCCACGCGCTCGTAGCGCTGCTCGAAGACAACGGCGTCGAGGTGGTCACCGCCGACGACATCGCGACCGTCGAGCGTTCGACGCGCCCGGATTCCCTTCTGCTGGTGGCGCCTACGCCGTTCCTACTCGACGACGACGGTCTTCAGCGTTTGAAGGAACGGCCAGGTGACGTACTTCTGGTCGAGCCCGTGTCGCGCACCAGGGAAGCGTTGGCGCCGAAGATTCGCTCCGCAGCGGATACCAGTTTCGGCGGTGATCCCCACTGCGACATGCGCGAGGCCACCCGGGCGGGCAAGGTCCAACTCGGCCTGAGCGACACCTACGAGCCGGTCACCGACGGCACCGGGCTGACCCGTTGCTACGACGGCGCACTGGTCCGCTACGCCGACGGCGGCCGCACCATCACGGTCGTCGGCACCGCGGACTTCATGACCAATTCCGGCCTGCTGCAGGAGGGCAACGCCGCCCTCGCGATGAATCTGGCAGGCGCCGACCGAAGGGTGATCTGGTACACGCCCAAGCGGATCGACGGCGAATCGGACGGTGCCACGTCGATCATGGACCTCATCCCCGCCCGCGTCGGATGGATCG
>JAOPWT010000617.1 GCA_025965555.1 Mycobacterium sp. | reverse complement strand
ACCAGCACCCGGCCGAGCGCCACCCGCTGCCGTTGCCCAGTGGACAGCTCGCGCGGACAGCGCTTGAGCCGGTGGTTGATTCCCAGCGGCGTGGTCACCTGGTCGATGCGCTCCTTCTGCTGCGCATCCGAATAGCGCCCCGTCCTACCGGATTTCAATGGCGAGGCCAGGTTCTCGCTCACGGTCTTCTGTGGGTACAGCGCGTAACTCTCGAAGGCCATCGCAACGTTGCGGTGATAGGGCTCGACAAGGGTGACGTCGTTGCTGCCGATCCGCACGGAGCCACTGTCGATGTCGACGAGACCGGCCACCGATTTGAGCGTCGTCGTCTTTCCCGCGCCGCTGGGCCCGAGGATGACGAAGAACTCGCCGTCGGCGATGTCGACCGATAAGTCGTTGACCGCCTTGGTCTTTCCGTATGACTTGGACAGGCCCTTGAGCGATACGGTGGCCATCAGGCTTTCACCGCCCCGAAGGACAGGCCGCGCACCAGATATCTCTGGATTGTCAGCGCCAATATGAGTGGTGGCAGCGCCGCGATGATGGCCGCGGCAGCCGTCAGGTTGTAGTACGCCTGTCCGCCACCGCCGAGGAATTTGGTGATCGCGACGGTGACCGTGCCCGCGTTGCTGTCGGCCAGGATCAGTGGGAAGACGTAGTTGTTCCAGGCGAAGATGAACGCCAACAGCGCCGCGGCGGCGATGCCGGGGCGCACGATCGGCAACGCCACCATGACGAATGCCCGCGTGCGGGTGTAGCCGTCCAGTAGTGCGGCCTGCTCCAGATCCTCAGGCAGGTCCTCGAAGTACGAGCGCAGAATCCAGACCACCAGCGGCATGGTGACCAGTTGCAGCACCCAGATCATGCCGACCTTGGTGTCGAACAGACCAATCTGGTTGTAGATCACGAACAGCGGGACGATCACCATCAGTTCCGGGGCGAACCGGAACGACAGCATCTGGAACATCAGGTCGTTGGAACCCTTGTACTTCCACCGGCCCGCCGCGTACGCCGCGGGGATGCCGATGACCAGTGAGACGATCACTGCGCCGCCGCAGTTGATCAGGCTGGTCAGCATCGCGGTCTTGAAGTCGACGCTGGTCATCCGGGTGCCCTTGTCCGACAGCACGGTGGCGAAGTTGGACCAGCTTGGGCTGAACTGGAAGTAGGTGGTGGTCTGCTCCTCGGCGTTCTTCAGCGCCAGGATCACCATCCACGCGATGGGGAACAGCGAGAAGATGAACCAGCCGATCAGGCCGAGGTCCGCGACGATCGACCCGACGCCAACCCGCTTCTGGCCGGGCAGCAACTCACTGCGCGTCGGCTTGAACTTGGTGAGTGCCATGATTTAGGACTCCGCTCCCGCAGCACGACGCTGCGCCTTGCCGAGCACGCTCACCAGGTAGCGCGCGGTGATGAACACGATGATCCAGAGCAGCAGCATGTAGGTGCTGCCCCGCGAGTAGTTGAGGTTGATGATCGAGTCCTCGAAGGCACCGATCTGCAGGGTGCGGGTGGCCACGCCTGGGCCGCCTGCGGTGAGCACGTAGATGTGGTCGAACACCTTGAGGTTGTCCATGAACCGGAAGATGACGGCCACCAGGATGTACGGCCACAGCATCGGCAACATCAGCTTGCGGAACATGAAGAACCAACTCGCGCCGTCCACCTCGGACGCCTCGAACGGCTCCTTCGGCAGGGACCGGATGCCTGCCAGCACCAGGATGGCGACGAACGGCGTGAAGATCCACAGATCGACCAGGATCACCGAGAACAGCGCGTTGGTGCTGGACAGCCAGTCGAACGTGTTACCAAGTCCCAGAACGTGGTTGAGGATACCGAACTGCGGGTTGAACATCAGCTTCCAGATCACGCCTGCGATCACCGGTGCGATCATCAGCGGCAGGATCAACACCTTCTCGAAGACCTTGCCGATCATGCTGGAGCGGTTGAGCAGCAGTGCCAGACCGACGCCGAGCACGGTCTCCACCGCGGTGGCGACGACGGCGAAGATCGCCGTGGTCCGCACGCTGGACCAGAACACCTGATCTCCGAGCACCGATTTGAAGTTGTCGAACCAGACGAAGTGCGGGTGGGGGTTGACCGCCGCGTAGTTGAGGAAGGCGTAGTACGCGCCGACCACGAATGGGTAGAGGATGCCGATGACGATCACCAGCGCGGGGATCGACAGGAGGTAGGGCCGCAGACGGCGGCGCCACGTCGGCACCTCCGGTAGCTCGCGGCGGGCCTGCGGCGCGGTGGACCGATCGGGTTGCGTCGGTGTCGCCTTGGGAGTTTGTGTCGTCATCTCGGAATCCTTCGGTTGCCGCGACTTCCTACAGGTTCACCTTGGAGGTGTTGGTCTTGGCGAGGCTGCGCAGGCGCGACGCCGCGTCGTCGCCGCCGTAGATGTCCTGCAGCGCCACGGCCCAGTTCTGGGTGGTGTCGAAGAAGGCCTTCTGCGGGGTGAACTGAATCTTGGACTGACCGATCACGGTCTCGAACGTCTCGAGGTAACCGAACTGGTCCGCCGCGACTCGTTTGAAGGTGCTGTCGAACACCGACTTTCGCACCGGGTCGGCATAGGTACCGCCCTCGACCGCCTTGTTCATCGAATCCTTGCCGGTGGCCCACTGGATGAACAGCCAGGCGGGTAGTTTGTTTCGGCTGTTCGCCGACATCGCCCAGCTCCAGGTCCACAGGTTCGTCTTGTAGTTGCCGTCGGGGCCGGCGGGTCCCGGGTACCACCCGAGGTTTCCCGCTTCCTTGCTCGCACCCGGCTTGTTCTTCGGGTAGGTGGCGCTGTCGGCGTCGAACACCATCATCGCCTTGCCGTCGCCCAGATCGCCGGTGGCGTTGGGATAGTCGTAAGTGGTCCACGACGTCGGCCCGGCCCGGTGCTGCATGTCGATCCACTTCTTGGTGAAGGCGATCGCCTTGTCGCTGTCCATCTCGGCGATCAGCTCGGAACCGTTGAAGTGGTAGTCCACCGCGCCCTCGCGGGTGTACTGCGTCATGAAGCCGGGGTGGATGGTGGCCCACGACTTCGAGCCGCGGGTGGAGATGCCGTAGCGGTTCTGCGAACGGTCGGTCAGGTCGACGGCCAGCTGGATGAAGTCGTCGAGCGTGTCGGGCAACTTGGTGATGCCCTTCTCGTCGAAGATCCGCTTGTTGTAGGCGACGACGTTGTTCTCGAAGCCCCAGGGAATGGCCCACTGCCCGCCGGTGCCCAGCGGGTTGCCGAGGGTGAAGTCCCACCGGGTGGAGGTCCGCAGGCCGTCGAAGATGTCCTCGAAGTCGTATTCGGCACTGGTCGCCGAGCTGTTGTGCAGCCACGGGTTCAGGTCCTCGATCCACCCGGGCGGCCCGTACTGCCAGATGAAGTAGGCGCCGAGCATGAACGCGTCGTGCTTGCCTGATCCGCCGGCCAACTCGGTGTTGAGCTTGGTGAAGTAGTCCGCCTCGGGTACCAGGTCGACGTTGACCTTGATGCCGGTGAGGTCGCTGAACTCCTGCAGCAATGGCTGATACGACAGCTGATACGGGTGCGGTGTCTGCAGGATGTTGATGGTCTGGCCAGAGGCCTTCTTCCAATCGAAGCCACCGCTGACCTCTCCCGCACCGTTGGGAAGGCTTGGCTTGCCGCCGACGCCGCAGGCGCTGAGCACGGGCAGGCTTGCCGCCGCAGCACCGGCAATACCGAAGGCGGCCAGCAGGTTTCGCCGCGACATCTGCGGCCCGGTCATGCGATCACGACTCATGTGTCTTCGTCCTTCGTTGGGCGGCCTTCGGGGAATGTCTGGACTACGCCGGGATGAGGGAGACCTTGACCGATTCCTTGCCGCTTCCGACGAGGTCGAGGCCCTTCTGGAACTCGCTCAGTGGCAGTTGGTGAGTGCAGATCTCGTCGAGCGGCAGCACGCCGGACTCGATCATCTTGATGGCCGCGGGCCAGCAGTACGGTCCGAGATGGGCGCCGAGAACGTCGAGTTCCTTGTCGTCGCTGATGATGCTCCAGTCCACCGTCACGTCACTTCCGAAGACGCCGTACTCGACGTAGCGGCCCAGCTTGCGCAGGGAGTTGAGGCCCTGCGGTACGGCGGACGGATGCCCGGTGCCCTCCAGGTAGACGTCGGCCCCGTACCCGCCGGTGAGGTCCTTGACGATCTTCTCGACGTCCTGTTCGGCGATGTTGATGGTGATGTCGGCTCCGCACTTCTTGGCGACTTCGAGCTTCTCTGGCGCCATGTCCAGCGCGATGACGTGCATCGGGTTCTTGGCGCGGGCACCTGCGATCATGCCGAGTCCGATGGGCCCACAGCCCGCCACCACGACGGTGTCCTCGAACGTGATCTGTGCCCGCTCGACGGCGTGCAGCGAGCAGGACAGCGGCTCGACGAACGCCGCGTGCGCGGGTGGGATGTCCCCGGAGATCTTGTACACCAAGGCTTCCACGGGATAGGTCATGTAACTGGCCATGGCGCCCGGGGTCCGGCGCTTGAAGCCGTAGAGGTCGTGGGGCTGGCACATGTGGTACTGCCCGCGCTTGCAGAAGCGGCACTCCCAGCAGGGCACGATCTGCTCGGACGTCACCCGGTCGCCGACGGCGATCCCCCACCGGCTGGCGGCCTGTTCGTCGAGTTCGACTACGCGGCCGACGAATTCGTGGCCGGGGATGACCATCGTCTCGGTCCATGCGGGGCGGTTCTCGTCACCCCAGAACTTGGCGGCGCCGTGGTAGCACTTCAGGTCGCTGGCGCAGATCCCCACTGCCTCCACCCGGATGAGGGCCTCGCCCGGTCCTCGGACCGGAACCGCCACCTCCTCGAGCCGATAGTCATGCGGGCCGTGACAGACGACTGCCTGCATCTTCTCCGGAATTTGATCAGTCATCTGCGACTCCTCATGCGACGGTGTTGCGCACGCCCGGTGTGGATATCTTCGCGTACCCGGTTGT
>JAOPWT010000442.1 GCA_025965555.1 Mycobacterium sp. | reverse complement strand
CTTTTGCGCGTGCAGGCGGTTCTCGGCTTCGTCCCAGACGGCGCTCTGCGGTCCGTCGATGACGTCGTCGGTGATCTCGTGTCCCCTGTGAGCCGGAAGGCAGTGCAGGACAACGGCATCCGGATCGGCCAGCTCCATCAGCTCGCCGTTCACTTGGAACGGCCGAAAGGGTCGGACGCGGTCCAGCCCGTCGTTCTCCTGGCCCATCGACGTCCAGGTGTCGGTGACCAGGACGTCGGAACCGTCGGCTGCGGCATTCGCGTCGGCCGTGACGGTGACGGTGGCCCCGGTCTCGGCGGCGCGGCGCTCGGCGGCCGCCACGAACTGCCTGGCGGGTTCGAAACCCGTTGGCGCGGCGATCGTGACGTGGATTCCCGCGCTCACGCCACCCAGCATCAGCGAGTGCGCCATGTTGTTCGCGCCATCGCCGAAGTAGGCCATCCGCAGGCCCTTCAGCTCACCCTTGCGTTCGGCGAGCGTCTGGAGGTCGGCGAGCACCTGGCACGGGTGGAACTCATCGGACAGCGCGTTGACGATCGGCACCGTCGAGCCGGATGCCATGGCGGTGAGGCGTTCCTGGGCGAAGGTCCGCCAGACGATCGCGTCGACGTAGCGCGAGAGAACCTGGCCGGTGTCCTCCAGTGTCTCCTCGCGGCCCAGTTGCGTGCTGCGTCCGTCCACCACGACGGCGTGACCGCCGAGTTGGGCGATGCCCATCTCGAACGAGAAACGCGTTCTCGTGGAGTTCTTCTCGAAGATGACGGCGACGCCGCGCGGCCCCTCGAGGGGTCGCGCACTGAACGGAGCCTTCTTGAGTTCGGCTGCCAGCGCGAGGACTTCTGCCTGCTCACTCGGTGAGAGGTCGTCGTCCCTCAGGAAGTTCCTGACCGTCATGATGCCTCCGCTGCGGTGTCGAGGACCGCAGGCAATGCGGTGAGGAATGCGTCGATCTGGGCCTCGGTCACGACGAGCGGCGGAGCGAGTCGGACGACGTCGGGGGCGGCGGCGTTGACGAGGAAGCCCGCCTCGCGCGCGGCGATCTCGACGGCCTTGCCCTGTGGCGCGGTCAGGACGATGCCGCGCAAGAGACCACGCCCCCTGACGTGGTCGACGAGCGGGTGTCCGATCGCCTCGATGCCGTGGCTGATGGTCTTGCCGAGCACGTCGGCATGGGTCATCAGGTCGTCCTCGGCCAGGGTCTTGAGGACGGCGAGCGCCGCAGCGGTGCACACCGGATTGCCGCCGAAGGTGCTGCCGTGCAAGCCGGGTGTCATCAATGCTGCCGCGTCACCGATCGCCAGGCAGGCACCGATCGGCAGGCCGCCGCCAAGGCCCTTGGCCAGGGTGACCACGTCGGGGGTGATGCCGTCGCCCTGATGGGCGAAGAACGTGCCGGTCCGGCCGACGCCGGTCTGCACCTCGTCGAGCACCAGCAGGGCGCCGTGCTGCGCGGTGATCTCGCGGGCCGCGACCAGGTAGCCCGGCGGCGGCGTGACGACGCCGCCCTCCCCCATGATCGGTTCGAGGAACACCGCGGCGGTCGCGTCGGTGACGGCGGCGGCCAGTGCGTCGACGTCGCCGTAGGGAACGTGGGTGACGTTGCCGGGCAGCGGCGCGAACGGCGCCTGCTTCGACGGCTGCCCGGTGAGCGACAGCGAGCCCATGGTGCGACCGTGGAACGCGCCCTCCGCCGCGACGAGTTCGGTGCGTCCGGTGAGCCTGGTGATCTTGAAGGCGACCTCGTTGGCCTCGGTGCCGGAGTTGCAGAAGAACACCCGCGCCTTCGCTTCGCCGCCAAGATGCGCGACAAGCGCCTCGGCCAGCGCGATCCCCGGCTCGGTGGCATAGAGGTTCGACGTGTGGCCGAGGGTGTTCAGCTGGGTGGTGACGGCTTCGATGACGGCCGGATGGCGGTGCCCGAGCACGTTCACCGCAATGCCGCCGAGCAGGTCGACGTAGGACTTGCCGTCGGCGTCGGTGACCACCGCACCGTCGCCGCTGACCAGCGCGACTGGTGGCGTGCCGTAGTTGTTCATCATCACGGCCTGCCAACGCTGTTGCAGCCCTTCAGTATTGCGCAAATCATTCTCCGAGTCGCTGCGCTCCTGCCCACCGTTCACTTCATCACCACCTTCGTTCCGGATCCTTCGTTCGTGAACAGTTCCACCAACACGCAGTGCTCCACGCGACCGTCGATGACGTGCGCGCTGGGCACGCCTCCTGCGACAGCGCGCAGGCAGGCCTCGATCTTGGGCACCATGCCGGACTCCAGCGACGGCAGCAGTCCCGTCAGCGTCGTCACGTCGATTTCGCTGACCAGAGACGAGCGGTCGGGCCAGCTGGTGTAGAGCCCCTCGACGTCGGTGAGCATCAGCAGCTTTTCCGCGCTCAGCGCCTCGGCCAGTGCGGCGGCCGCGGTATCGGCGTTGATGTTGTGCACCACACCGGCCACGTCGGGCGCTATCGTCGAGATCACCGGAATGCGGCCCGCAGCAATGAGATCCAAGACCGCCCTGGTGTCCACCTTCTCGACGTCGCCGACAAGGCCGATGTCGGTCGCGACACCGTCTACGGTCACGCTCCGCCGCACGGCGGTGAACAACTGGGCGTCCTCACCGGTGATACCGACGGCGTACGGTCCATGGGCGTTGATCAGGCCGACGAGTTCGCGTCCGACCTGACCGAACAGCACCATCCTTGCGACGTCGAGGACTTCCGGTGTGGTGACGCGGAAGCCGCCCTTGAAGTCACCGGCGATGCCGAGCTTCTTCAGCATGGCGCTGATCTGGGGACCGCCACCGTGCACGACGACGGGATGGATGCCGCAGTTGCGCAAGAACACCATGTCGGCGGCGAAGGCCGCCTTGAGGACCTCGTCGGTCATGGCGTTGCCGCCGTACTTGACGACGACGATCTTGCCGTGGAGTTGCTTGAGCCACGGCAGTGCCTCGGCGAGCACGGCCGCCTTGGTCTGCGTGTCCGTGGTCATTTGCTCTTCGCTCGAGCGCTCATCGGTCGTCACGAAGAATATGCCGAGTTCTCTTCGACGTAGGCATGGGACAGATCGGTGGTGCGGACGGTGGCCTCGCCCGTACCGACGGCCAGGTCGACGACAACGGAGATGTCGGCGCCGGAGAGGTCCACGTCACGGGCGCCCGCGGCGCCGGCGCCATCGACGCATACCGGAGACCCGTTGAACGACACGCTGATCCGGTCTGCCGTCATGTCGACGGGCGCCATGCCCACGGCTGCGAGTACCCGGCCCCAGTTGGGATCGGACCCGAAGATCGCCGTCTTGACCAGGCTGTCGCGCGCGATGACCCGGGCGGCGACGACCGCCTCGTCCTCGCTGGCGGCACCGGTGACGGTGACGGCGACGCGTTTGGTGACACCCTCTGCATCGGCCTGCAGCTGTGCACAGAGGTCGTCGCAGACGGACAGCACCGCGTCGTCGAGTTCGGTCTGGGTGGGCGTGATCTCGCTGGCGCCGGAGGCGAGCAGCAGCACGGTGTCGTTGGTCGAGCAGCTGCCGTCGATGTCGAGCCGGTCGAACGTCCGTGCCGTGGCGTTGCGCAGCGCGCGATCGAGGGCATCGGCGTCAGCGGCGGCGTCGGTGGTGATGACGCACAGCATGGTCGCCAGCGACGGCGCCATCATCCCGGCGCCCTTGGCCATGCCGCCGACGGTCCAGCCGCCCTCGTGATGCAGTGCAACCTGCTTCGGGACGGTGTCGGTGGTCATGATGGCCTGGGCTGCCTCTGCGCCGCCCGTCAGGCCGCCTGCCATCTCGTGCACGATGTCCTTGACCCCGCCGAGCACCTTGTCCATCGGTAGCCGGTCGCCGATCAATCCCGTTGAGCAGACGGCGACTTCGATGGCTCCGGTCTCGGTGCCCCAGTCCGACAGCGCGTTGGCGACGGCCTCGGCGGTCGCGTGCGTGTCCTGGAAGCCGAGTGGCCCGGTGCAGGCATTGGCACCACCGGAGTTGAGGATCACGGCGCGAAGGCGCTTGGTGGTCATCACCTGCTGGGTCCACAGCACCGGCGCGGCCTTCACCTTGTTGCGGGTGAAGACGGCAGCGGCGGCGTAGTCGGGTCCCTCGTTGAAGACCAACGCCAGGTCGGGCTTGCCGGAGGCCTTGATGCCTGCCGCGATGCCGGTCGCGCGGAAACCCGATGGCGCAGTGACACCCTGGATGCGAACGAGCTTGGCTGTGCTGATCCCCCGGTCGCTTCGCTCTTGCCCCCCGGTCACGGTGCCACACCCACGATCGAAAGTCCTTCCGTCTCCGGCCAGCCAAGCGCCAGGTTCATCGACTGCACCGCTGCCCCTCCGGTTCCCTTGACGAGGTTGTCGATGGCGCACAGCGCGACCAGCACCCCGGCGTCCGCGTCCACGGCCACGGCGACCTGCGCCGCGTTGGAGCCGATCACCGACCCGGTCGTCGGCAGCCGCCCCTCCGGCAGCAGGTGCACGAACGGCTCACCGCCGTAAGCCTTTTCGTAAGCTGCGCGGATCTCCGACAGCGAGGCGTCGGTGCGGGCCGTGCACGTCGCGAGGATGCCCCGTGACGTCGGGATCAGCACCGGCGTGAATGACACCGTGACGTGCTTGTCGGTGACCGTCCGCAGACCCTGCGCGATTTCCGGTGTGTGCCGGTGCGCCCCTCCGAAGTTGTAGGCCCGTGCCGAGCCGATGACCTCCGAGCCCAGGAGATCCACCTTCGCCGCGCGACCCGCGCCGGAGGTGCCGCTGACCGCGACGACCGTCACGGCGGGTTCGACGAGGTCCTCGGCAAGTGCGGGCAGGAGCGCGAGCAGGGCGGCCGTCGGGTAGCAGCCGGGTACCGCGATTCGCCTGGCGCTCCGCAGGGCGTCCCGGCCGCCGGGCAGCTCGGGAAGGCCGTAGGGCCAGCTGCCCGCATGGGCGGACCCGTAGAACCGCTCCCAGGCCACCGGATCGGTGAGCCGGAAGTCGGCGCCGCAGTCGACGATCAGGGTGTCGGTTCCGAGTTGCTCGGCCAGTGCCGCGGAGTGCCCGTGCGGCAGAGCCAGGAACACCACGTCGTGGTCCGCCAGCACGTCGACGTCGGTCGGCTCGAGGACCCTGTCGGCCAGCGGAAGGAGGTGCGGATGGTGTTCGGTGAGTGTTGAGCCGGCGCTGGCCGCGGCGGTCAAGGCGCCGATGGTCAGGCGTCCGTCCGCGAGAGCGGGGTGACCGAGCAGAAGACGCAGAATCTCGCCGCCCGCGTAGCCGCTGGCGCCAGCCACTGCCACTGAAATCATGCGGTAATACTGCATGTTTATGCGCTGGAGTGCAAATTCATTACTCAGCGGCGTTGAACTGCGCCAACGCGCTCGGCAGCCGACGCCACGGCCGCGTCGCGAGACGCGCTCGCCTCGTCCTCGGTCAGCGTTCGGTCCGGTGCACGGAACCGCAGCGCCAACGCCAGCGACTTGTTGCCAGCACCGATCTGCGGACCAACGTAGACGTCGAAGATTCGGACGTCTTCGAGCAGCTCACCCGCCCCGTCCCGGACGGCGTCGACGACCGTCTGCGCCGCGACGTCGTCCGCGACGATCAGGCTGACGTCCTGGAACACGGCGGGGAATGGTGACACGGCGGGGGCGGGCAACGGCTCGATGACCGGAATGGCGCTGAGGTCGAGTTCGACCGCGCAGACGCCCTTCGGCAGACCGGTGCGCTCGATGACGGAGGGGTGCAGCTCGCCTGCGTAGCCGATGACGTCGCCGTCGAGCAGGATCTCCGCACAGCGACCCGGGTGCCACGGTAGCTGCTGCGCCGCGCGGAACTCGAACTCGACGTGGCTGGCGCGCCCGATGATCCGTACCGCCTCGAACGCATCCATCGCGTCGACGCGGCGACCGGGCCCCCACGGACCGGCAGGCTCTCGCATCCCGGTCAAGACGGCACCGACGTGTAGCGGCTGCCTGGGCAGCGCCGCGTCGATCTTCGCGATCTCGGCGTCGGTGGGGCGCCGATCGACTGAGAGCCGCTCGACGGTCTTCGTCTGCGGTGTCGCGAGGACCACCTGCTCGATGGCGAACAACGCAACGTCGGAAGCGCCGCGAGATACGTTGCGCACCAACGCCTCCAACAGCCCCGGCAGCAGCGTCGAGGCGAGCTGGGGCCGATCGGCCTCCAGCGGATTGAGCACCTGCATGGTGGCGCGACGGGGATCGTCGTCGGCAAGCCCCCACGCATCGAAGATGCCTGCGGGTAGGAACGGCGTCGGCAGCACCTCGATGAAACCGTGGAGCGCGAGCGACTTTCCGACCGCGCGCCTGCGCTTCTGGGTCGGGCTCAGCCCGCGTCCTGGCGGGGCCGACGGCAGGACCGACGGGATCTTCTCGAGGCCTTCTAGTCGGAGCACCTCCTCGACGAGATCGGCGGGCTGCTTGAGGTCGATGCGCCAGCTCGGCGGAACGACGGTGACCAGCCCGTCCGAGACCGTCACCCGCCCACCGATCTGGGTCAACCGCCGGACGGTGGCGCCCGCCGGGTACTGGACGCCTGCCGTCCGGTCCGGCAGGTCCTCCGGCATGCTCACCGCTGCGGGCGACCAGTCGTCCCGTGGCGGGTCTCCGCGCCAGTCGGTGAGCGTGGGCTCGACGGTGCCGTTGGCGATCTCGGCCAGCAGGGCGGCGCAACGGTCAAGGGCGGCAACGGAGATCGCGGGATCGACGCCGCGCTCGTAGCGCCGGCCGGCCTCGCTCACCAGCCGAAGACGGCGTTGGGTCCGCGACACCGCCGCCGGATCCCATACCGCGGCCTCGAGCAGGACGTCGGTGGTGCTGTCGCGAACCTCGGTGGTGCCTGCGCCCATCACACCGCCGATGGCGGCAGTCGCCACGTCGTCGACGATGAGTACGTCACCGGGGTCGAGTTTGCGTTTCACGTCGTCGAGGGTGACGACGGTCTCCCCAGGCTTGGCGAATCGGACTTCGAACCCGCCGGTGATGAGATCGCGGTCGTGCGCGTGCATCGGGTGACCGATTTCGAGCATCACGTAGTTGGTCACGTCGACGGCAGGTGAGATGGCCCGGATCCCGCTCAGCAGGAGTCGTCGCTGCAACCACCACGGTGACACCGCGTTCGGATCGATGCCGGTGACCGGGCGAAGTCCGAATCGTTGAACGCCAGTGCCGGGTTGGACCACCAGCGGCCACGCTTCACCCGTGACGGGCAACGGTTCGACGTCGGCGGGGTCGACGAACTCGAGGTCGTACGCGCACGCGATCTCGCGGGCCATTCCGCGGATTGACAGGCAGTAGCCACGGTCGGGGGTGATCGCCAGATGGAAGACCACGTCGTCGAGGCCGACGACGTCGATCGCGGACTCCCCCGGCTCGGCCGTGCCCGGGGGCAACACCAAGATCCCCGAATGGTCGCTGCCCAGATTGAGTTCGGACGCCGAACAGATCATCCCGTCGGACGTGCGGCCGTAGGTCTTGCGTTTGGCGATGGTGAAGTCGCCGGGCAGAATGGTGCCGGGCAGCGCCACGATCACCAGGTCGCCAACGGCGAAGTTAGCTGCCCCGCAGACGATGTCGCGGAGCTCCGCTTCGCCGACGTCGACCTTGCACGCGCGGATCGGCTTCTTGAACTCGGTGAGTTCCTCGATCTCGGCGACGCGGCCGATGGTCAGCGGACCAGAGACCGGGCCGACGGGGATGATCTCCTCGACCTCGTGGCCGATGCCGATGAGCGCAGTCTCCAGTTCCTCTGGTGTGACGTCCCATCCGGGAGCGCCGGCCTGCACGACGTCGCGCAGCCAGCTGTAGGGAAGGCGCATCAGGCTCCGACCCCGAACGGGAGGGAGAACCGCACGTCACCCTCCACCATGTCGCGCATGTCCGGGATTCCGTTGCGGAACTGCAGGGTTCGCTCCAACCCCATGCCGAATGCGAAGCCGGAATACTCCTCGGGGTCGATGCCGCACGCGCGCAGGACATTTGGATTCATCATGCCGCAGCCACCCCACTCCACCCAGCCAGGGCCGCCCTTCTTGTTCTCGAACCAGATGTCGACCTCGGCCGACGGTTCGGTGAACGGGAAGAAGTGCGGGCGCAGTCGAGTGCGGCCCTCGGGTCCGAACTCGGCGCGGGCGAACGCGTCCAGCGTGCCGCGCAGGTTCGCCATCGTCAGTCCACGGTCCACGGCCATGCCCTCGACCTGATGGAAGACCGGGGTGTGGGTCGCGTCGAGTTCGTCGGTGCGGAAGGTACGGCCGATCGACACGATGTAGACCGGCAACTCGCGTTCGAGCAGCGCGCGGATCTGGACGGGCGACGTGTGGGTCCGCAGCACCTGCCGCGACCCGTCGGGGGCGACCTGGAACGTGTCCTGCTCGCTGCGGGCCGGGTGGTCGGGTGGGAAGTTCAGCGCGTCGAAGTTGAACTGCTCCGTTTCGACCTCTGGTCCCTCGGCCAATTCCCAGCCCATCGCGACGAAGACGTCGGCGACGTGGTCGGCCAGGATCGTGATGGGGTGACGGGCGCCGATCGATTCGCGCGTCGACGGCAGCGTCACGTCGATGCGCTCGGCGACCAGCGCCGCGGCGTCACGCTCGGCCCGGAGCACCTCGATGCGAGCGTCGAAGGCACCCTGGACTTCGGTGCGGGCCTCGTTGACACGCCGACCGGCGTCCGCCCGGTGCGCCTTGGGCAGCGTGCCAAGCGCCTGACGCGCCAACGCGATCGGTGACTTGTCGCCGAGGTGCTCGGTCTTGGCGCGCGCCAATTCGTCAAGGTCGCCCGCCTGCTCGAAGGCCTGGCGGGCCGCGCTGACGGCAGTGGTCAGCGCTTCCTGCGAAAGTCCTGAGGACGGCTGATCTACCACCCGGCGATCATAGCGACGGATGGGGTGTGACTCGCGATACCCTCACCTACGCCGAGATCTACGAACGGCTGATGCCCGGCGAACTTCTCGACGACGCGCCGGAAGCGTGGCGCTCGGACTGCATCGAGTCGGTCTGTGGACAAACCTCGTCGACGTCCGACATCTGCCGCAGTGCCACCAGAAGGGTGGCAACCGTGCCGAGCAAGCCGCCGGCAAGGCCGCAGGCTGCGGAGAAGGCCAGTGTTCCCTCGGTGCTGGCGAGGACCAGGAACCCGAACGACGACGCGACGGCGAGCAACAGCACCAACGGCCACGTCCACCGC
This sequence comes from Mycobacterium sp., assembly GCA_025965555.1. Taxonomy (GTDB): domain Bacteria; phylum Actinomycetota; class Actinomycetes; order Mycobacteriales; family Mycobacteriaceae; genus Mycobacterium. The sequence goes on along the minus strand of JAOPWT010000442.1, from coordinate 7,744 downwards.
CGCGGCGTGCCGAAGCGCGTCGCCACCGCCATTCCCAGGATCAGAGCCACCAGATGCCCGACGTCGGTGAAGTCCGTGCCGACGGCGACCTCGGCCGCCCCGACGGCCAGCCACCACCCGATCCACGTCGCACGCCACTGACTCGGAATCGCCGGGGTGACGGCGCCGAGCACCGCTGTCGCGCCGTAGCTCATGCCGACGTCGGTGGCTCTGGTGACGCTGGCAGGCAGCCAGCCGGTGGTGACGGCCGCGGTGAGGCCGATCGCGACCAGCAGCGTGGCACCCACGTGCCCGACGGCGAACGCCACCAGCAGGCGCCCACTACGCCAGAGCAGCTCGCCGAGACCGAGCAGACACACCAGGCCCGGCAGCCAGTAGATGACAGGCCCGGCGTCGACGACGAACGCGCTGCCGAGCAACGTGCCGATGTGTCCGCGGCTCAAATTGTGGAGGTTGGTACTCGCGTGCTGGATTACCCGGTCCTGGACGTCGGGGTCGAGGTGCAGCAGGGCGGTCGTGACGGCGGCCAGCACGATGGCATAGCTCACGGTGACCCGAACGCGGGTCAACCCGGACAACGCTGCAGACACCATCGGGACCGACTATGCCCCCGGAGCCTCCTCGTCGACGGCATCCGCACCTGGCAGATCCCTGCGAGTCTTCACCCAGTACATCGTGAGATCGTCGGGAACACCGGGCACTTTCGCCGAGAACAGTTGCTTGCGTACGCGTTTCACGGTGATGCCCAGTGAATCAAAGTCCTCCTCGGAGATTCCTTCGAGGGTGACGTTGGACACCACCAGTCCACCCCTGGTGGCGCGGCCCATCACGCGCGCGGCGATGTTGACGTCGACGCCGAGCCAATCGGAGCCGATCCGCTGCGGTCGGCCGGTGTGGACACCCGCCCGCATCAATGGCGTATAGCCGCCCACCTCAACGGATTTGACAGCCTCCAGCGCTGTGAGAACGGCTCCAACGGCAGTCGCGGGATCGGGGAACACCGCCATCGCACCGTCACCCATTCGCTTCACGATGTGGCCGCCGGCCTCCAGCAGCGGCGGTTCCGTCACCTGGGTGACGCGCCTCAACAGTTTCAAGGCGGCGTCGTCGCCGGCACGCAGCGACCAGTCCGAGAACCCGACCAGGTCGGTGAACACCAGCGTGACCTCGGCGTTGGCCGGTTGGCCGGAGACCCGCTCGGTCAGTGCCTGCCAGACCTGCAAGCCCGCCAAGCTGACCTCGCGCGACGCGGCGTGCCGGTCCAGGATTCGGTCGGCCGCGCGCGCAGCGGCCCGCGGACCACCAACACCCGCCGCCGACAAGGGGTCCCCGAAGTCCGGATCGCCGGGCAGCGCCCGGCGGGCCCGCCTGACGAAGGCGATGACACCGGCATTGTGATTGGTGTTCTTCAGCCAGGACAGCGGGCCTCCGGGATGAAACCCGGAGCCGCCGTTCTCTGCGCCGGACCGTTCCTCGAACGATTCGACATCCACGCGGACCAGCCTAGGTGGCCCGTCTGAGGGCGTGGCAATCATCGCGGTCCCGCCGCGGCGGCAACCCCGCCGAAGCCGCAGGTCGGCTGATCTTTGCCCCGGTCTCAAGACATTGGTCACAGCCGGGTCTGCTCGCCGCCTCGATTCGAAACGTGCAGGTCACGGCGGCGTAGAGGGAAGGGGCACGACGGATAACGAAGCGAGGCGCGCCGCCGAACGGTAGTGGACAACGCGCGTTGTCAAGAATATCTTTGGGCGAACGACCCCGGGGCTTGGACATCTGCGAGGACACGATGACGGTGAGAGCAACGACCGATCCGCTGGGCCCGGACTCCCTGACCTGGAAGTACTTCGGCGACCTTCGCACGGGCATGTTGGGCGTCTGGATCGGCGCCATCCAGAACATGTACCCCGAACTCGGCGCAGGCGTCGAAGACCATTCGATCCTGCTCCGGGAGCCGCTGCAGCGGGTCGCGAGGTCGGTCTACCCGATCATGGGCGTGGTCTACGACGGCGACCGCGCGGCGCACACCGGCGCCCAGATCCGGGGCTACCACGAAACCATCAAGGGCATCGACTCCGAGGGCCGTCGCTATCACGCACTCAATCCCGAGACCTTCTACTGGGCGCACGCCACGTTCTTCATGCTCATCATCAAGACCGCCGAGTACTTCTGCGGAGGGTTGACCGAGGCCGAGAAGCGTCAACTCTTCGACGAGCACGTCCAGTGGTACCGGATGTACGGCATGAGCATGCGACCCGTACCTGCGAACTGGGAGGACTTCCAGGAGTACTGGGAGACCACGTGCCGCGACGAACTCGAGATCAACCAAGCCACGCTGGACATCTTCTCCATCCGCATCCCCAAGCCGTGGTTCGTGGCGATGCCGACGCCGGTGTGGGACCAGCTGTTCAAACCGCTGGTGGCCGGCCAGTGCTGGATCGCCGCCGGGCTGTTCGACCCCGCGGTCCGCGAGAAGGCGGGCATGCGGTGGACGCCGAGCGACGAGGTGGTTCTGCGCCTGTTCGGCAAGGCAGTCCAGCTGGCCTTCGTCGCGGTACCCGACGAAATCCGGCTGCACCCAAGGGCATTGGCCGCCTACAAGCGGGCGTCGGGCCGGTCACGGACCGACGCGCCACTGGTCGAGGCCCCCGGCTTCATGGGTCCCCCACGCGATCGCAGGGGTCTACCGGTGCACTATGTACCGCAAGGGGTCCGCCGCGCCCCCCGGCCCACCTCCTTGATCGAACGCGCCGGATCCCTGGTGCACACCACGTTCTCCCTCGCAGGTCTGCGCCCGGCCCGCGGTCGGCAAAAGCCAGGAAAGGCTGCCTGAACACATGCTCGAATGGTCAGACGTGGATATCGCCGTGCGCGATGCAGTCCGTGACTTCGTCGACAAGAAGATCCGGCCGCACGTCGACGATCTCGAGAGCGGCGACATGGCGCCGTATCCGATCATCCGCGAGCTGTTCTCGACCTTCGGGATCGACGTCATGGCCAAGGAGTCGCTGCAGAAGCGACTTGCCAAGATGCGCGACGGCGGGAGTTCGTCGGGCGGCACGTCGTCCGGCGGCATGTTCGGTGGCGGCGGTGACCAGGCGGGTCTGGGCTTCGTCGTGGTCAGCGAGCTGTGCCGGGTCTGCATGGGCGTGGTCACGGGGATGGGCGTCAGTCTGGGCCTGACGGTTCCGACGATCGCGTCGCGAGGCACCCTCGCGCAACAGGAGCGCTGGCTTCCCGGTCTCGTCACCTACGAGAAGGTCGGCGCGTGGGCGATTACCGAGCCGGATTCGGGTTCGGACGCCTTCGGCGGCATGAAGTCCTACGTGAGACGTGCCGCGGATGGAACGGGCGACTACATCCTCAACGGGCAGAAGACGTTCATCACCAACGGTCCGGACGCCGACGTGACGGTTATCTACGCCAAGCTCACCGAAGACGGGGCGGGTGACTCCTCGAATCCCCGCGACCGCAAGGTACTGACATTCGTCCTCGACAAGGGCATGGATGGTTTCGTTCAGTCGAAGCCGTTGCGCAAGATGGGTATTCACAGCTCGCGAACCGGCGAGCTGTTCTTCAACGAGGTTCGCCTCGGCCGCGACCGACTGTTGGGCGAGACCGAGGACAACGACAAGGGCGACGGCCGCGACAGCGCGCGCTCGAACTTCTCCGCCGAGCGCATCGGCGTCGCCGCGATGGCGCTCGGGGTGATCGAGGAATGCCTGCGCCTCTGTGTCGACTACGCCAAGGCGCGAACGCTGTGGGGTAAGGAGATCGGTCAGTTCCAGCTGATCCAGCTCAAGCTGGCGAGCATGGAGGTGGCACGAATGAACGTCCGCAACATGCTCTTCCGCGTCATCGAAGCCGCGCAGGCGGGCACCCCGATCTCGCTGCCCGAGGCGTCGGCGATGAAGTGGTACTGCTCGCAGGCCGCCACCGACGTCGCCATGGAGGCCGTTCAACTGTTCGGTGGCAACGGTTACATGACCGAGTACCGCGTCGAGCAACTGGCCCGCGACGCCAAGTCGCTGATGATCTACGCGGGCAGCAACGAAGTCCAGATCACCCACGTGGCGCGGGGCCTGCTGAGCGACTGAACCCGCCGCGCTACCGATCCTGGAGAATGAATTCGGCGGCGCGTCCGGCCATGGCCATCACCGGCCCATTCAGGTTGCCCGCCAGCATGATCGGCATCGCCGAGCAGTCGACGACGCGCAGACCGTCCACTCCCCTGACCCTGAGCCGGTCGTCGACGACGTCGCCTTCGCTGGGCCCCGTCGCGCAACTGCCGACGGTAGCCGGTGTACCCGCCATCCAATGCGGAGTCGACCAGTTCGTCGTCGGTCTGCGCGTCCTGACCAGGGAACATCTCGTGGTCGATGCGGTCGGCAATGGGCGACTGCGCGAACAGCTCTCGCGTTCGGCGAATCAGATTGGCGGTCGTGGTGCGGTCGTAATCGCTGGTGAGGTAGTTCGGTTCGATGCGTAGCGGCGCATCGGGATCGGCCGACGTGATCGTCACGCTGCCCTCCGACGTCGGCCGCAAGGCGAAGCCAAGGCATGACAGCCCCGGCTCACGTTCGATGGAGATCGGTTCGCCTTCCTGGTAGGCGGGGATCGTGAAGGGCCCGAGGAGAAGTTGCCCGTCGACGCGTTCGGCCTCGGCGTCAGTCTTCAAGAACGCCAACACCTCGAACGTCGGTGTCGCCAACATGCCCTTCCTGGTGGCCAGGTAACGGACCGCGGCGGACGCCCGACCACGGCTGGAGGACAACGTGCGGTTGTAGCCCAGTTGCTCGTTGAGCCTGAGCCTGAGCGCGAAGCACCGGTGTTCGCGCACCCGACGTCCCACGTGCTCGCGGTCGACGACGACGGGAATGCCTGCCTCGGCGAGCGCGTCGCGGGGGCCGATGCCCGACAGCTGCAAGAGTTGCGGACTGCCCATACTGCCGAGGGCGCAGATGATCTCGCGGTTTCGCACGAAATTCCGCCATGGTGCCGTCGGCCGCCCTGACTTCGATGCCGACGGCGCGATCGTTCTCGATGATGAGCCGACGCACCGTGGTGTTCGTGACGACGTCCAGGTTGTCCCGGCGCTTCGCGGGCTTGAGGAAGGCGTCGACCGCGCTGACCCGACGCCCCTTTCTGATGGTGGCCGTGGCGTAGCCGATGCGCGGATCGTCCGATTCGTTGATGTCCTGAAGCTCGCGGAGGCCGGCGCGGGTGCCCGCGCCGATGATCTCGCCGCACAGGGGGTCCAGCCCCCGCCCGACCGACACGTGAAGCGGTCCCCCGACTCCGCGGGTGGGCGACGCCCCGAACTCGTTGTCCTCGAAGCCCTTGAAGATCGGCAGGATGTCGTTCCAACCCCAGCCCTTGTTGCCGAGGCGCTCCAATTCGTCATAATCGGCCCGATTCCCACGGTTGTAGACCATGCCGTTGATGGAACTCGATCCGCCGAGCACCTTGCCGCGGGTCCAGAACTCGGATCGTTGATTGGGGCCGAACGCCGTGGTGCGGTACCGCCACGCGTACTTGTCGTTCTCCATGAGCATCCCCGAACCCTTGGGCACGTGGAACATCGGATGGCGGTCGGGTCCCGCCGCCTCGACCAGCAGAACCTTGGTGCGGGGATCGGCCGATAACCGGTTGGCGAGTACACATCCCGCCGACCCGGCGCCCGCGATGACGTAGCAGTATCGGGTCATGTGAGGCCTCCGCAGCGACTGGAGCGACGTTACAAATAGTGCAAGAGTTGTAGCGTCGAACAGTACACCCGGGCGGCTAGTTACGGCGGGAGGACCGCGAACTCTCGTACAGGCAGATCGCTGCTGCGGCAGCGACGTTGAGGCTCTCGGCGCTTCCCGACATGGGGATCAGCACACGTGCGTCGGCGAGCGTCGCGACGTCGGGTGCGAGCCCGTGGGCCTCGGCGCCGAACAGCCAGGCGGTGGGTTTGGCCAGGTCGGCGTCGTCGAGGGCGAGCTCGCCGTCAAGCGTGGTGGCGAGGACCTGCAGACCCGCGGCGCCGAGCGCCTCGATCAGCGCAGCGGTGTCGGTCATCTCGACGACGGGCAATGCGAAGATGCTTCCTGCGGACGCCCGCAGAGACTTGCCGTTGTACGGGTCGACGCTGTGTCCGGCCAGGACCACCGCATCGGCGCCCATGGCGTCGGCGAGTCGGATCAAGGTGCCCGCGTTGCCGGGTTCGGAGGTCTCGACGGCCACCGCGACCAGGCGCGGCGAGTTGGCAAGGACGTCGTCCAGGTTGGGCGTCGGCGTCGAACACACCGCGACCAGTCCGACGGGAGTCACCGTGTCGGACAACGACTTCGCCGCCTTGTCGGTGACGACCTGGACGGGCGTACCGGTCAGCAGTTCGTCGAAACGGCTCAGTGCCGATTCGGTCGCATAGACGTCGGTGACGATCCCTCGCGCCAACGCAGCCTCGACCAGGTGTGCGCCTTCGGCCAGAAAGAGGCCGGTACGTTTACGGCCCGCGTGGCGCAGCAGCTTGGCTGCCGCGACCACGCGGGCCGAACGTTCGGTTAACGCAATGCCAATTCCCCGGTCGCTGCGCTGTTGCCCTCCGTGAGAGCTCAGGCGGCCTCGCCCGACGGGGCGTTGACGTCCTCGGGAAGGGCCGCCTTGGCGACCTCGACGAGTGCCGAGAACGCTGCCTCGTCGCTGATGGCGATCTCGGACAGGTTCTTGCGGTCGACCTCGACACCAGCCAACTTGAGGCCCTGAATGAGCCGGTTGTAGGTGATGCCGTTGGCGCGGGCCGCGGCGTTGATCCGGGTGATCCACAGCTTGCGGAAGTCGCCCTTGCGCGCCTTGCGGTCACGGTAGGCGTAGGTCAACGAATGGAGTTGCTGCTCCTTGGCCTTGCGGTAGAGCCGCGACCGCTGGCCGCGGTAGCCCTTCGAAGCCTTGAGTACGGTACGCCGCTTCTTCTGGGCGTTTAGTGCGCGCTTGACGCGTGCCATGGGGGTGTTCCTATCTAGTGCGGGTCAGGTTGGGCCTGGGGGAAGGCGGGTCAGGTCAGCCGTTGAGCATCTTGTTGATGCGCTTGGTGTCGTTCTCCGCCACCACGGTGCGGCCGTCAAGCCTGCGGGTGCGCTTCGTCGCCTTGTGCTCGAGCAGGTGACGACGGCCGGCCTTCTGGCGCACGATCTTTCCGGTTCCGGTGCGGCGGAAGCGCTTCGATGCGCCGCTGTGGGTCTTGGCCTTGGGCATGTGTCCTCAGTTCTAGTGGTGGATCAGTTCTGCGATGGCTCTGCTGGTGGTTCGCTCGCCGGAGCCGCCACGGGTTCGGCGGGGGCAGGTGCCGCGCGCTGCGCTTGTGGCGCAGCAGCGTCGTGCGCCGCCCTGGCCTTGGTCTTGGCTCCGCGGTGGGGTGCCAGCACCATCGTCATGTTGCGACCGTCCTGCTTGGCCGACGTCTCGACGAAGCCGTAGTCGGCCACGTCGGCGCCGAGTCGCTGCAGGAGTCGGTAACCCAGTTCGGGCCGCGACTGCTCGCGTCCGCGGAACATGATGGTCACCTTGACCTTCGACCCCGCCTCCAGGAAGCGCACGACGTGACCCTTCTTGGTCTCGTAATCGTGTGGGTCGATCTTGGGTCGCAGTTTCTGTTCCTTGACGACGGTCTGTTGCTGGTTCTTGCGAGACTCGCGCGCCTTCTGAGCCGTCTCGTACTTGTACTTGCCGTAGTCCATGATCTTGCAAACCGGCGGTTTGGCGT
>JAOPWT010000555.1 GCA_025965555.1 Mycobacterium sp. | reverse complement strand
ATCCCTTGACGTCCGTGGCTCAGTCGACTCCGGCAGCCTGTGCCGACACGGAGTCGTCTCGGTTGAGCTCCGTCATGTTCGCGTTGGCCTGCTGGAAGCGTTCGCCGGTGGCCTTGTGCCTGCTGTTCAACACTCCCACGCCGAGCGGCTTGCTCAGCGACAGCGGGATCCCGGGCTTGCCCGCGTTGTTGCGAAGCAGACGCGTCGGATCGGCGATCCCGGTGACGGCCAGCCCGTACTTCGGTTCGGGGTCGTCGACGCTGTGCCCGCCGGCGAGGTGGCAGCCCGCCTCGTTGCACACGTCGAGGCCGCCGCGCAGCGTCTCGGCGGCCAACTCGTAGGGCAGCACCTCACGCGGCCAGCCCAGCAGATTCAGCGCGACCACCGGCCGGCCGCCCATCGCGTAGACGTCGGACAGCGCGTTGGCCGCCGCGATGCGGCCCCAGTCGTACGGGTCGTCGACCACCGGCGTGAAGAAGTCCGTCGTCGCGATCAACGCGGCGTCACCGACGAGTACGGCCGCGGCGTCGTCGCCGTCGTCCAACCCGACCAGCAGCTCGCCCACCGGATCACGGGGCGCCGCCGTGGTCAGCCCGCGGACCACGTCCTCGAGTTCTCCGGGCGGGATCTTGCAGGCGCAGCCGCCGCCGTGGGCGTACTGGGTCAGTCGGTAAGTCTGTCCTGTACTCACGCCTACATGCTGCCTGCCATGATGGTGCCATGGGCCTGGGAGGCGTATCTGGTCTGGTGATCGGCACGATCTTCAAAATCGCTGAGCGGCAGTTCCTGCCGCTGGCGGGTTCGATTCCCGTCCGCCTCCGCCATGGGTCTTGCCATGACTGACCCCCGGCGCCGCGTCCCCCGCACCGACGCCCTCCTTGCCGACCCCCGGCTGCTCGAGGCGCAGGACGTGCTCGGCCGCACCCTGGTGAAGGCCGTGATCGTCGACGCGCAGCGGCGCGCGCGGGCCGGCGAGATCCCGCCCGAGGACGTCGCCGACAACGCCGTCGCCGCGCTGCCAGTCAGTGCGGCCAGCCTCAAGCCGGTAATCAACGCGACCGGCGTCGTCGTGCACACCAACCTCGGCCGTGCGCCGCTGTCGCGGGCCGCGGTCGACGCGGTGGTCACCGCCAGCGGCGCCACCGACGTCGAGTTCGACCTGACCACCGGGCGTCGCGCCCGCCGCGGCCGCGGTGCGATGGCCGCACTGGCCGACGCCGTGCCGACTGCCCAGGGCGTGCACGTGGTCAACAACAACGCCGCGGCGCTGCTGCTCGCCGCGATGACGCTGGCGCCCGGTCGGGAGATCGTGGTCAGCCGCGGCGAGCTGATCGAGATCGGCGACGGCTTCCGGCTGCCCGAGCTGATGCAGTCGACCGGCTCCCGCTTCCGCGAGGTGGGCACCACCAACCGCACGCACCTGCGCGACTACGCCGACGCGATCGGCCCGGACACCGGCTTCGTCCTCAAGGTGCATCCGTCGAACTACCACGTCAGTGGGTTCACCTCCACCGTGGCGATCGCCGACCTTGCGACGCTGGTTCGGGGCGAGCGAAGCGACGGGGGACTGACCGTGCCGCTGGTGGTCGACATCGGCTCCGGTCTGCTGACGCCGCATCCGCTGCTGTCCGACGAACCCGACGCGACCACGGCGCTACGCCAGGGCGCCGACCTGGTCACCGCCAGTGGCGACAAGTTGCTCGGCGGACCCCAGGCCGGCCTGCTCTTCGGCACGGCCGAACTCGTCGAGCGGCTGCGCCGCCACCCTGCGGCCCGCGCACTGCGGGTCGACAAGCTCACGCTCGCCGCGCTGGAGGCGACCTTGGTCGGTCCGCCGACACCGGTGGCTCAGGCGCTCGACGCCGACGTCGCCGAGCTTCGGGCACGCGCCGAACGGCTGGCTTCGCGTCTTCCGGACGCGCGCGCCGTCGACTGCATCGCCGCGGTGGGCGGCGGCGGCGCACCCGACGTCTCGCTGCCCAGCGCCGCGGTCAGCCTTCCCGAGTCGTACGCCGTGGCGCTCCGCAGTGGCGACCCCGCGGTGGTCGGCCGGCTCGAGGACGGCCGCTGCCTGCTCGACCTGCGGACCGTCGCACCGGATGACGACGAGGCGCTCGCGGCTGCGGTGCAGAAGTGTTCGTCGTAGCGACCGCCGGGCACGTCGACCACGGCAAGTCCACGCTGGTGCAGCGGCTGACCGGCATGTGGCCCGACCGGCTGGCCGAGGAGCAGCGCCGCGGCCTCACCATCGACCTCGGGTTTGCCTGGACCTCAGTGGACGGGCGGCAGTTCGCGTTCGTCGACGTGCCGGGTCACGAACGGTTCGTCGGCAACATGCTGGCCGGATGCGGGGCGTTGCCCCAAGACAGCGCGGTGATGTTCGTCGTCGCCGCGACCGAGGGCTGGATGCCGCAGTCCGACGAACACCTCGCTGCGCTCGACGCGCTCGGGGTCCGGCACGCACTGGTAGTGATCAGCAAGGCCGACCTCGGCGACCCGACGACCGCCATAGATCAGGTGCAGCAACGCTTCTCGACCACATCGTTGGCGGATCCGCCCCTCGTGCTCGGCACCGACCTCGACGCAGTGCGCGCGGGACTGGTGGCGTTGGTCGACCGGTTGCCGCCGCCCGACCGCGAGGCCGACGTCCGGCTGTGGGTCGACCGGTCGTTCACCGTGCGCGGCGCCGGGACCGTCGTCACCGGGACGCTCGCGGCCGGCACCCTGCGCGTGGGCGACGACCTCGAATTGAAGGGCCGGCGCGTCACCGTCCGCGGTCTGCAGTCGCTCGAGGAGGATCAGCGCGAGGTCGGTGCCGTGGCCCGCGTGGCGGTGAACCTTCGCGGCGTCGACCGTCAGAAGGTCGGGCGCGGCGACACCCTCCGGACACCCGGCGCGTGGCGCGACACCGACGAGGTGGACGTGGCGCTGCGGTCGGCGGGGAAGCTGCACGACGAGTTGGTCTTGCACGTCGGCTCTGCCGCGGTGCCGGTGCACGTCCGCCCGCTCGGCAGCGCCGCGCGGCTGCGGTTGGCGCGACCGTTGCCGTTGCGCGTTGGCGACGTCGGGCTGTTGCGCGATCCCGGGGAGCACCGGATCGCCGCGGGCATCGAGGTGCTCGACCCCCGACCGCCCGCGTTCGGCCGCCGAGGTGCCGCGCGGGCCCGCGCCGAGGAGCTGGCCGACGGCCATGCCCCGCTGCCGGTCTGCGCTCGCGCATC
>JAOPWT010000518.1 GCA_025965555.1 Mycobacterium sp. | reverse complement strand
AACCCGGCTTGATCACCAGAGTCGCCGAATCGACGGTCTCGCGACGCACCTCCAGCACGCGGCCGCGCAGTTCGCGTGCCGACCACAGCGGGTTGGCCAGCTTGAGATAGTCATCCGGCAGCAGCGGGGTGGTGATGCGTCCGGCGACCGAACGCAATGCGTGCCAGCCCGGATGCTTCTGTGCACCTGCGGGTTTCGGGCGGATGGTGTCAGCCACGTTGGCTGCGATCTTCACTTCGTTCTTGGCCATGACGGCTCCTGATTACCTTGCCCTGATGCCGAGTCCCCGGGCCGGAGTCTGGGACCCACGGGATCAAACCTACGGTACCGTAACTTACGGTGCCGTATCCAGGGTTCAGAGGAGCTCCAGCAGAAACGGCAGCTCCTGGGTGGCGTACCAGGCGAGATCGTGGTCCTGCGCATCGCCGACGGTGAGCTCGGCGTCCTCGTCGCCGAAGTCCGCGAGGTCCACCACCTCGATCGCCGCCGTGACGGCTGGCTCCGCCGACGCGTTGTCCACGTAGGCGGCCACCACGTCTCCCATGCCGATCGGTCCCGCCAGCCGAACGACGGCATCGTCGAGATCGGGGCGGATGGTCGCGCCGTCGACGTCCGCGACGAGCACTGCCCGCCGCACCGGCAGCTCGGTGCCCCCCTCGGCCGCCAGCAGCCGCAGCGACGCCAGGGCAGCCTCCCGCAGCGCGACCTCGGCGAGCTCGTCGTCGTCGCCCTCGGCGTAGGACTCCCGCAGAGTCGGGGTGACGGCGAAAGCCGTCCCACTCAGGGCGTGCATCGACTGGTCGGCGACGAGCCGTTGCAGCATGGCCAGAGTCGCGGGGATGTAGACACGCACCAGGCGAGGGTACTGGTCCTACTCACGGTCCCCCATCAACGTCGCGACGTGATCGTCGACGTAGGTCGACAACGAGCGCGACGGCCGCTCGTAGTTCTTGCTCACAATGGGTCGCTCCGGCAACTCCACCCTCGGGAGCTCGACCTCGTGATAGTCGATGCTGGACAGCAGGTGGCTCATCATGTTCAGCCTCGCGTGCTTCTTGACGTCGGACTCCACGACGTACCACGGACTCTGCGGGATGTCGGTGTGGACCATCATCTGATCCTTCGCCCGCGAATAGTCCTCCCAGCGGTACACCGACTCCAGGTCCATCGGGCTCAGCTTCCACTGCCGGACCGGATCGTTCATCCGCGATTTGAACCGGCGCAGCTGCTCGTCGTCGGACACCGAGAACCAGTACTTGCGCAGCAGAATGCCGTCCTCCAGCAGCATCTGCTCGAAGACCGGGGTCTGGCGCAGGAACAACGAATGTTCTTGCGGCGTACAGAATCCCATGACCTGCTCGACGCCGGCACGGTTGTACCAGGAACGGTCGAAGAGCACGATCTCGCCCTTCGCGGGCAGTTGCGCGACGTAGCGCTGGTAGTACCACTGACCGCGTTCCCGGTCGTTGGGCGCGGGCAGGGCGGCGATCCTGGCAACCCGGGGGCTGAGGTACTCGGTGATGCGCTTTATGGTTCCGCCCTTGCCCGCGGCGTCACGGCCTTCGAAGATGACGGCGATGCGGGCCCCGGTGTGTCGGGCCCACTCCTGAAGCTTCACGAATTCCGTTTGGAGACGGAACAGTTCGGCTTCGTAGACGTCGTTGGGGATCTTGGACTTCTTGGACTTCTTCTTCCCGGATTTCTTCGAGTCCTCGGCAGGCGTGCTCTTGCTCATCGCCGCATCGTAGTGCGATGTGACTTACTGTGCTGCCTCGAGCAATTCGTCTAGCGACTCGCGCAGCAGGACCGGCACCATGTCGACGTCGCTCATCGCGTCACGGTCGGCGTTGATGCCGAAGTACAGCATGCCGTTGTAGGACGTCACGCCGATCGCGAGCACCTGGTTGTTCAGTAGCGGCGGCACGGAGTACGACTCCAACAGCTTGGTGCCCGCGAGGTACATCTGCTTCTGCGCGCCGGGAACGTTGGTGATGAGAAGGTTGAACTGGCGCGCCGAGAAACTCGTCGCGACCCGAGTTCCCATGGCGTGCAACGTCGGCGGAGCGAAACCGGAGAGCGTGACGATGGTGCGCGCGTCGACGAGGCTGGCGGCGGTCGAGTGTGACTCCGTGGCATGGGCGATCTGCGACAGCCGCACCACGGCGTTGCCCTCACCCGTCGGCAGGTCGATGAGAAACGGCCACACCTCGCTGATCGCCTGGCCCGGTCCCGCCACGTCGAACTCGGCTTCGGGGTACACCGACATGGGAACCATCGCCCGGACGGTCGACGTCGCCGTCACCGGCTCGCCGCGCGACAGCAGCCAGTTGCGCAGCGCCCCCGCCACCACCGCGAGGATGACGTCGTTGACGTCGCAGTCGTAGCGCGCCCGCAGCCTGCGGTAGTCATCCAGCTGGTGACCAGCGACGGTGAAGCGTCGGTTGCGCGACACGGTGGTGTTGAGCGGACTACTCGGAGCGGTGCCACGGGCCAGCGTCTTGGCGACATCGGCGAATCGGCGGCCCGCCTCGACGAGTTCGCCGGTATTGGTGACCGCCTCGGTGACGGCGGACCGGAGCGAGGCGAGTTGGCTCCCGGGGCGCGCGATGAACTCGCCGACGGCCCCGAGCACCAACCTGGCGTCACTCGGCTCCCGCGCCGGGATCCAGATGTCCTCGCCGAACTCCGGCGACTTCTGGGTGCGATCGGCGATGACGTGGCCGATCTCCAGGGCCGTCATGCCGTTGACGAGTGCCTGATGCGACTTGGTGTAGATCGCAATGCGGTTCTTGGCCAGGCCCTCGACGAGGTACATCTCCCACAGCGGGCGGGACTTGTCGAGCGGCCGCGATCCCAGCCGCGCGACGAGGTCGTGCAGCTGTGCGTCGCTGCCCGGTGACGGCAGCGCGGAGCGGCGGATGTGGTAGGTGATGTCGAACTCGCGGTCGTCGATCCAGACCGGCCTGGCTAGCCCGAGGACCACCTCGCGCACCTTCTGCCGGTACCGCGGGATCTGCGGCAACCTCTGTTCGACGGTCTCGAGCAGCGTCTCGTAGCTCAGCCCGCTGCGGGGCTTGCGCAGGATCGACAGCGACCCGACGTACATCGGCGTCGACGTGTTCTCGAGGTGGTAGAACGAGGCGTCGGGTGCCGACAATCGCGTCACCATGACGGCAGAACCCTCCCCTCGCTCAACGTCAGAACCCCGTCACGGTAACCGGCGAACTGGGATGCCGCATCACGGGTGCTCGGTAGTGTCCTCGGGCCATGGGATCATGAATGAGTCTGCGACTCTCCAGCAGATGTCGTCCATTCGCCTCGACCGCTGGAGAGCAGCCGTGACCGCATCACGCATTCCGACCCGACGCACCTCGTTCACCACGCCGGTCGTCGACTACGAACCGCCACTGGTAGGTGCCCATCCGGTGGCTCCGTGCGCGCCGCCGTCACCGGCGGCGCTGCCCCGTCACACCCCACGGGCGCTGCGGTCGGTTCCGACCGCTGCGCCCTCGGGCCCGCGCGGCGGCGAACCCGTCCCGCCGCGGGCGGCCGCCGTCTTCGCCGATACCGCGCTGCGCCGCATTCTGGAAGTCACCGACCGACGCCGACCGGTGGCGCAGCTGCGGCCGCTGGTGACACCGGCACTGTTCGACGCCGTCGCAGCAGCCTTCAGCAGAACGGGCTCGCGCGAGGGCGCCGCCGTCCTGCGCAGAATGCGGCTGCGGTCCGCACAGGTGCTCGACGGCGAGACGACGGCCGCCGAGGTGTTCGCCACCTACTCGCGGGGCCGCCGCGTGCGCGCCATCGCGGGCCGCGTCGAACTGGTCAACGGACGCTGGATGGTGACAGCGCTGCAAATCGGCTGATCAGCCGCGGCGCGCCTTGGGTCCGCCACGGCTCTGGCGACGGGCGGCTTCGCGCCGCTCGCGCCGAGAGCCACCGCTTGGTGCCGCATGCTTGCCGCCACCGTCGCGCTGCACCTCGGCCGAGCCGTCCTCGGACGGTCCGGAGTAGGTCATCGGCCGCGACTGCTCGTCGTCGATTCCCTTGACGCGCAAGGCCGCAGGCGCCTGCCGGCGCCGCTCCTCGGTGGCCACCGCACCCTCCTCGTCATCGACGTCGGCGTCCACCTGGCGTGCCTTCGCGGCGGCGTTCGCGGCGTCGGCGGCGAACTGAGCCAGGTTCGGCGGTGCTGCGGTGGCACCCACCTGCGACGCGGGTGTGGGCGCCGCCTGGACCTGGGCGTTGAAGAGCAGGCCGACCGACTCCTCCTTGAGCCCGTCGAGCATGCCCATGAACATGTCGTAGCCCTCGCGCTGGTACTCGACGAGCGGGTCGCGCTGAGCCATGGCACGCAGGCCGATGCCCTCCTTGAGGTAGTCCATCTCGTAGAGGTGTTCACGCCACTTGCGGTCGATGGTGGTCAGCAGCACGCTGCGTTCGAGCTGGCGCATCGCGTTGTCGCCGCCGATCTCGGTCAGCTCGGCCTCGCGCGCCGCGTACGCCCGGCGGGCGTCCTCGATGAGCGCCTCGCGCAACTCGTCACGCGTCAGTTCACCGTCTTCGCCGACCGCGCTCGAGTCGATCAGGTCGTGATGGTCGATCCCGACCGGGTACAGCATCTTGAGCGCGTCCCACAGCGCACCGAGGTCCCAGTCCTCGGCGTAGCCCTCGGCGGTCGCGCCGTCCACGTAGGCCGTGATGACGTCCTCGACCATCTGCTTGGCCTGCTCCTGGACGCTCTCGCCCTCCAGGATGAGCCTCCGCTCGGCGTATACGACCTTGCGCTGCTGGTTCATCACCTCGTCGTACTTGAGGACGTTCTTGCGGACCTCGAAGTTCTGCTGCTCCACCTGCGTCTGCGCGCTCTTGATGGCCCTGGTGACCATGTTGGCCTCGATCGGGACGTCCTCTGGCAGGTTGAGCCTGGTGAGCAACGACTCGAGCGTGGCGCCGTTGAAGCGTCGCATGAGTTCGTCACCGAGCGACAGGTAGAAACGCGATTCACCGGGGTCACCCTGACGACCGGAACGCCCGCGCAACTGGTTGTCGATGCGTCGCGATTCGTGGCGCTCGGTGCCCAGCACGTAGAGCCCACCGACTTCGCGAACCTCGCTCGCCTCGGCTTCGGCCTCGGCTTTGACCTGGGCCAGCGCCTCGTCCCACGCGGCTTCGTAGTCCTCTGGCGTCTCGACGGGATCGAGTCCGCGGTCGCGCAGGCGCTTGTCGGCGAGGAAGTCGACGTTGCCGCCGAGCACGATGTCGGTGCCGCGGCCCGCCATGTTGGTGGCGACCGTGATGGCGTTGCGCCTGCCCGCCTCGGCGATGATGTTCGCCTCTTGCTCGTGGTATTTCGCGTTCAACACGTTGTGCGGAATTCGGCGCTTGGTGAACTGCTTCGACAGGTACTCGGAGCGCTCGACGCTGGTGGTGCCG
>JAOPWT010000453.1 GCA_025965555.1 Mycobacterium sp. | reverse complement strand
GGGGGCGGGAAAAACTGCACTAGCTCAACGCCGAGCCCATCAACGCGATCGCCGACCTACATCCGGACCACGCGCGAGAAGCTCTGGGCCACCATCACCGACCCCGCGTTCTCGCGCAGCTACATGGGCCACGCGATCGAATCCGACTGGCAGAAGGGCTCGACGTACACGTGGGTCCAAGGCGACGTGCGGATCGAACACCCGGATCAGGTGATCCTCGAGGCAGACCCCTACCGCAGGCTCGCGTTCACCTTCCACACCTTCGTGCCCGAGATCCGCACCTTCGCACCGTCGTTGACCGAGCAGACCCTCTCGGAGCTCGCCGCCGAGCGCAGATCGCGGGTGGCCTTCGACATCGAACAGGACGGTGACCAGGTCAAGCTCACCGTCGTCCACGACGACTTCGATCAAGACAGTCAGGTACTCGGGATGATCTCCCAGGGGTGGCCCAGCAAGCTCGCCGATCTCAAGAGCGCACTGGAGGCGTCCTAGCCGGACTCAGCCCGCGACGATCGAATCACCCTGCACCGCTATCGGTTTCGCATCCAACGGCTTCGTCGCAGGACCCTGTGCCACGGTGCCGTCGAGATTGAACTCGCTGTGGTGGCACGGACAGACGATCTTCCCGTCGGTGATGGCGTCGACGTTGCACCCGCGGTGAGGGCAGACCGGCGAGAAGCCCTTGAAGTCACCCGCGGTTGGTTGGGTGATCACGGTGTCATCGACGATGACACCCGACCCGACGGGCACGTCGGCCGTCTTGGCAAGGGTGCCGGATGTCAGCGCGCTCGAGGTGCTCGCAGGCGCGGGGGCCGAGCTGGCCGTCCCGGAACCAGCTGCCGGCGCTTTGCCGCTCGTGCTGCACGCGGCCACTGCGGTGGCGACTGCGCCGAGGACTGCACTGACGATGACCGCTCTGCGCGGCGGACGAATCTCTTCGAGCATGACGAGGTATTCCTTCTGAAGGTAGGCCTGCGGGGCGGTGCAGGGTCGTGAACGAATTGTGGCCCCACGGGCCCGTGCAGGAACCGGAAACTAGAAAGTGACCCCGCAACCAGGGAGATCAATGGGCCGCACTCGGCGAAAGGGGAGGTCGCGCGGAGATCCCCGGTGAAAATCGCCACCTCGAAAGGGGCTCGCACACTGGCGAATTAGACCCGTCCAGGAATCACACAGCGTTGCGGTCATGCCGCGTCCAGACCGGCGCTGTTACCCTGCCATGAGCCGGTGGCAGGTCGCCGACCGCACGGCTGGCGGCCGCAACGGCGCGGATTACACGCGAAGACGAGCAGCTCGAGTCACGGAAAGAGTGTTGTGCGCACCGGAGAGATCAGGGCCCTATCGGGCCTGCGCATCGTTGCCGCACTCTGGGTGGTCCTGTTTCACTTCCGGCCTCTGCTGCAGATGGCGTCGCCGCCGCTGTACGACTCCCTCAAGCCGATCCTCGACTGCGGCGCGCAGGGCGTCGACCTCTTCTTCATCCTCAGCGGCTTCGTCCTGACCTGGAACTACCTGGACCGGATGGGGGACACCTGGTCGACGAAGGCCACCACGCACTTCCTGTGGCTCCGACTGGCCCGGGTGTGGCCGCTGTACCTGGTCACCATGCACCTGGCGCTGCTGTGGATCATCTTCACCCTCAACGTGGGGGACTTTCCGTCGCCCGAGGCAGGCGCGCTCACCGCGATGAGCTACCTCCGCCAGGTGGTCATGGTGCAGCTGTGGTTCCAGCCGTTCTTCGACAACTCGAGCCTGGACGGCCCGGCCTGGTCCATCAGTGCCGAGTGGCTGGCGTACCTCCTGTTCGGATTGCTGGTGCTGGTGGTCTTTCGGATCGACCGCGCAACCAGGGCAAGGGCTTTGCTGGTGCTGGCCTTCGTGGCGTCGCTGCCCCCGGTGCTTCTGCTGGTCGCGTCGGGGGGCCAGTTCTACACGCCGTGGAGCTGGCTGCCCCGCATCGTCCTGCAGTTCACCGCGGGCGCATTGGCGTGCGCCGCCGTCCGCAAGCTGAGGCCCACCGACCGTGCCCGGCGCACTGCCGGGTACGCCTCGATGGGCTTGATCGCCGTCATCATCGGTGCCCTGTACTGGTTAGACGGGCACCCAATCCCCACCATTCGCGACGACTTCGGCCTCGTCGACGTGCTGTTCATGCCGCTGGTCGTCGCGCTGGCGATCGGCGCGGGGACGCTGCCCGCTCTGCTCTCCACCAGGCTGCTGGTGTACGGCGGGCAGGTCTCCTTCGGGCTCTACATGGTGCACGAGCTGGTGCACACCGCGTGGCTCTGGATCATGGCGCAGTACCGGATCGACATGTCGCCGAGCATTTCGACGAAGCTGATCTTCGTCGGGCTCATCGTCGTCGCCATCGTTCTGGCGATCCTGTTGTTCCACTTCGTCGAGGAACCTGCCCGGATGTGGATGCGCAGGATGGTCGGTGAGCGCAAGCCGCCGGTGGACCTGGAGCACACCCCCGAGTCCGAGGTCGAGGTCGAGCTCGTGCCGTTCAACGGCGGACCGGCGCCGATCCACGGACCCCGAGAAGATCGGCCAAGAAACCTTCGAGCGCGAGCAGGTTGATGCGCACCACCGCAAGTCGTCTCGCCACGTTCGTCGTCTCGTCGGCCCTGCTCGCCGGATTCCTGGTGAACGCGCCTTCGATGCGGACGACGTCCTACCACGCGCTGACGGCAGGTGCGCCCGTGACCCGGATCGCCGTCGTCGGTGACTCCTACACGAACGGGACTGCCATCGGCGGGCAGGGCGTGCACGCCTGGCCCACCCTCGCCTGGAAGTCGCTGGCCCGTCGGGGTCTGCCGGTCGCGGCCGACGTCGCCGCCGAGGGTCGGGCCGGCTACGGGGTGCGCGGCGATCAGGGCAACCTCTTCGGCGACCTGACCCCCAGAGCGGTCAAACCGGACGACGCCCTCGTCGTGTTCTACGGCTCCCGCAACGATCAGGGCGTCGACCCGAACCTGCTCAGCGGGCAGGTCTTCAACGCGTTCGCACAGGCGCGCGGCATTGCGCCGAACGCGCGGCTGCTGGTTATCGGACCACCATGGCCCACCGCCGACGTCCCGCCCGCCGTCCTGCAGATCCGCGACATCCTGGCGTTCCAGGCCATGCTGGCGGGGGCCACGTTCATCGACCCGATCGCGGCCGGGTGGTTCGTCGACAGGCCCGACCTCATCGGCCGCGACGGTGTGCACCCGACGGATGCCGGGCACGCCTACATGGCAGAGAAGATCGCGCCCCTCATCGGCGACCAACTGCCCCGTCGGGTGTGACGGCTCGGCCGATCCCAGGCGGCATTACTTCGTGCCGAAGATCCGGTCGCCCGCGTCGCCGAGCCCCGGCAGGATGTAGCCGTGCTCGTCGAGTTGGCGGTCGACGGCGGCCGTGTAGACCGGCACGTCGGGATGGGCCTCCCGCATGGCCGCCAGACCCTCCGGGCACGTCAGCAGGCACACGAACTTGATCGACTTGGGACCGCACTCCTTGAGCCTGTCCACCGCGGCGACGGCGGAGTTGCCCGTGGCAAGCATGGGGTCGACGATCACGACGTCGCGTTCGTGCAGGTCTCCCGGCATCTTGAAGTAGTACTCGACGGCGACGAGCGTCTTGGGATCGCGGTACAGACCGATGTGACCGACACGGGCACCCGGCACCACGCCAAGCATGCCGTCGAGGATGCCCGTGCCTGCCCGCAGAATCGAGACGAAGACCAGTTTCTTGCCGTCGATCACCCGGCCCGTCATCGTCTCCAGCGGCGTCTCGATCTCGATGTCGTGCAGCGGGATGTCACGCAGCACCTCATAGGCCACCAACGCCGCGATCTCGTTGACCAGCTGCCGGAAACTCTTGGTGGAAGCCTCTTTTCGGCGCAGCAAGGTCAGCTTGTGCTGCACCAGTGGGTGATCGATCAGGTGTACCGTGCCCATGTCGTCGCTCATGCCATCCTTCTAGAAGACGTGTCGGTCAAAAGACGGTGCCGTCGCTGACGATGACGAACGGCGGCAGGCCGCCGCGAAGGCGCTGTGCCAGCGCGCGTCCAGCCGCCCAGGTGCCGCCTTCGAGCACACACGCCAACGGCATCGTCGCCGCATCCGCGCCGAGCCGGTTGCGGACCGACGGGGCCATCTCATCGAGGAGGGCCACCGTCAGCGCCCGCCATTCGACCACCAACTCGTCGTGCACGGCCCATGCGCTCCTGAGCCATCCGGGGTCGCGCATCCGCAGCACGCCGCTGTCCAAGAGCAGACCACCGTTGCGGTATTCGGGGAGCGCGGTCAGCTCGTCAAGGCCGAGCACGCGGACACCCGCCCATTGGAACGGCTCCAGCAGCGAATAGGTCAACCACTGCGACAGCTTGTGAAACGGCATCCAGCCCCGGGTGAGGCCGGGTCCCGGCACCGCCGCGTGGCGCCAGCAGTCACCGAGCCGCTGCGCGCCGATCGCGTTGTCCGCCAGCCAGATCCCCGATAGCGAGACCAGCAGCCGGGACAGGATGTCATGGGCGGAGATCACCGCGGGTCCGTGCTGGGGGAGCAGCCGGTCGAACAATCCGCCAGGACGGCCCAGCGGGCCGAACGTCTCGGGTTGGGCGGCCAACGCCTCGCCAAGGCGGTGCAGCAACTGCACCCGGCCGTCGATGCCGACGAGCGGATTGTCGGGACCGGCCTGGAACGCCTCGGCGAGCCGCGCGGCGGTCACGTCGCGAAGGCCACGTGCGTCGACCCGCAGCGGAGCTCCCGCATCGCCGGAGAACAGGCCGTCCATGAACGCGTTCCACGTGGCGACACCGAGGCCTTCGGACCGGTCGAAGCGCTGTCCGCTCGCCGCCTCGTCGTAGTGCCAGTCGGGTCCGGCGCCCGCGTCGAGCAGCACACTGACCACCGTGAGGTCGATCATGGCGCGGGCCCGGGCGGCCGGATCGAGAGCTGCCAGGCGCGCCTCCAATTCGGCCTTGCGGTCCACTCCGCCCGCCTCGAAGTGGCGCCAGCGGCTGTGGAACGGAATGTTCAGGTCGGGGTAGCGGTGCCTGGTCACTTCGACGACCGCGGCCACCGCCAACGGCACCGACCCGTCGTCGACGTCGAACCACGGCGACTCGCCTGCGCGCGCCCGCTGCAGCAGGTAACCGGCACGTTCGCGGACGGCGGTGGTGGTGCGGAGCAACGCCGCCGCGTCGTCGGCCTTCTCGGTGTCGAGATCGGGAGACGTGCCGAGGCTCATCCGCTCAACCCGCGGCCCTTCGACTTCTTCAGCTCTTCCTCACCGGGTACCACTCCCGGGGTGAAGTAGCCCGCGGCCATCTTGGCGTCGATCTCGACACGGGCGTCGGCGGGCACCAGTTCGTCGGGGATGTTCACCCGCTCGCCGACCTCGATGCCCGATCCGGTGATGGCGTCGTACTTCATGTTGCTCATCGAGACCAGGCGATGAATCTTGCGGACGCCCAACCAGTGCAGCACGTCGGGCATCAATTCCTGGAAGCGCATGTCCTGCACTCCCGCAACGCATTCCGTGCGGGCGAAGTACTGATCGGCCGTGTCGCCGCCCTCCTGTCGCTTGCGGGCGTTGTAGACCAGGAACTTGGTCACCTCGCCAAGCGCGCGGCCTTCCTTGCGGGAGTAGGCGACCAGCCCCACCCCGCCGCGCTGCGCGCCGAGGATGCACTCCTCGATCGCATGGGTCAGGTAGGGCCTGCACGTGCAGATGTCGGAGCCGAATACGTCGGAACCATTGCACTCGTCGTGCACTCGCGCGGTCAGCTCCACCGACGGATCGGCCAGGTCGCCGGCTGCACCGAAGACGTAGAGGGTCTGGCCGCCGATCGGGGGGAGGAACACCTCGAGATCCGAGCGGGTGACGAGCTCGGGGTACATGCCACCGGTCTCCTCGAAGAGGACCCGGCGCAGATCTGTCTCGCTGCAGTCGAAGCGCCGTGCCACGCCAGGCAGGTACCAGACCGGTTCGATCGCCGCCTTGGTGACGAGGGCCGCCCCACTGGGCAGCAGCACATGACCGTCCGGGACGAGCCGGCCCTTCTGCACCGCCTCGACGACCTCGGGCAGGATGACGTGCGCCTTGGTGATGGCGATCGTGGGGCGCATGTCGTGGCCCGCCGCCAGCTCGTCGGCGAACACCTCGGCGACCATCGCGCCCCACGGGTCAAGGCTGACGATCTTGCCCGGTTCGCTCCACTGCGGGTACGGGCCGATGACGTCGGTCGGTGCGGTGTTGGTGAGATCGGCCTTGTGCTCGCGGGACAGTGCGCCCGCCGCGACGGCAAGCGCACGGTAGACGCTGTAGGAGCCGCTGTGCGTGCCGATCACGTTGCGGTGGGCACGCTTGGTGGTGGTGCCGATCACCGGCCCGCGCTCGGTTGCCGTCGGGGCGTCCCAGTGAATCTGGAGCGCGCCGACACCCCCACTGTGGGAGGTCAGTCGGATGTGTCCGGCGGCGGACTTCGACACGGCAGGCGAAGGCGCGGCGTCAGCTCCGGCAACCATGGTCGCTCCTCGCTAGTCGAACGTCCCGGCGGTCCAGCCGTCGGGGAAGGCGCCAGCATAGCGACTTGGGCTCTGCCACGCCGTCCGTCGGACCTACGCGCCGAAGGTGGTCAGACAGAAGGGATGCCCGGCGGGATCGACCAACACCCGCCACAGGTCAGGCGCCGGCTGGTGTTCGGCCTGCTTCGCCCCGAGCGCCAGGGCTCGCGCGGCGGCCCGGTCGAGGTCGGTCACGGAGATGTCGAAGTGCATTTGTTGCTGTTGTCCACGATCCGGCCAGCTCGGTGCGACATAGCCGTCGACCCGCATCATCGCCAGCGTGTGGGTGCCGTCGGAGATGGCGATGACCCGACCGTCGGGGGACTCGACGATCCGGGTCATCCCGAGCAGCTCACCGTAGAAATCCGCGAGCTCGGCCGGATCGGCACAGTCGATGGACACGGCCCCGATGTGCAGCTCCGGGTGGTCACCATCCGGTGTGGTGGTCATGTCGACGACCCCGTCACAGTCACCCGGCGGTGGACCGACACCGCATAGTCGCCGCCGTCGTAGGGTGCGCGGCTCCACGTCGCCCACCGTGCGGAGAGCTCCAGCCCGGCCGCATCGGCAAGCCGGTCGTACTCCTGCAGCTGCAAACGATCGGGCCGCACCGAAAAGCCGGCCACCAGGAGTCCGTCCGGCGCCAGATGGTCGGCGAGTCCGTGCACGACGCGACCCTCGCTTCCTGGATCGAGGAAGATCATCACATTGCCGGCCAGCAGGACGACGTCGAACGCAGAGTCGAAGCCGATCCCTTCGCTCGACGGGAGATCTGCGAGATCGGCCAGAATCCACGTGACCCCTGGAGCCTTGGCCCTGGCGGCGTCGAGCATTCCGGCGTCGGCGTCGACACCGACCACGGAATGTCCGCGGCGGGTCAGTTCGATGGCGACGCGGCCCGTGCCGCAGCCCGCGTCGAGGATGTGCGTTCCGGTCGACTGCGCCAGCAGGTCGTCGACGAAATCTGCCTCGCCGTGAACGTCGGCGCCGGACGCGGCGAGCCGCGCCCATCTCGCGTCATAGTTGTCGCCACGAGGCGCGTCGGTGTCCTGCCATCGGGTGCCCATTCACGCCCATCATGCCCCGAGCGAGTGGAACGACATCGAGCCCGCAACGAGAACACCCCGCGAACCGGTGCCGGTTCGCGGGGTGCCTTCTCGGGCTGCAGAGCTGACTTACTTCTCCAGGTCGAACCGGTCGTTGTTCATGACCTTGACCCAGGCCGCGACGAAGTCCTCCACGAACTTCTCGCCCGCGTCGTCCTGGGCGTAGACCTCCGACACCGCGCGCAGCACTGAATGAGAGCCGAACACGAGGTCATTGGCGGTGGCCGTCCACTTGATGGCACCGGTTGCGCGGTCGCGGCCCTCGTAGACGTTCTCACCGGTCTCCGCCGACCTCCACTCCGTACCCATGTCCAGCAGGTTGACGAAGAAGTCGTTGGTCAACACGCCGGGCTTGTCGGTGAAGACGCCGTGCTTGTTGCCGCCGTGGTTGGCGTTCAGCGCCCGCAAACCGCCGATCAGTGCGGTCATTTCCGGAGCGGTCACGTCGAGGAGGTAGGCCTTGTCCAGCAGCAGTTCCTCCAGTTGCGCCTTCTCGCCGGGCCGGATGTAGTTGCGGAATCCGTCGGCCCGCGGCTCCAGTACCGCGAACGCCTCCGCGTCGGTGGTGTCCTGGGTGGCGTCGGTGCGGCCCGGGGCGAAGTGCACCGAGATCTCGTAGCCGCCGTCCTTGGCGGCCTTCTCGACCGCCGCAGAACCCGCGAGGACGATCAGGTCTGCCAGCGACACCTTCTTGCCACCTGCGGCGTTGAAGTCCTGCTGGATCTTCTCGAGAACCGGAAGCACCCTGTCGAGCTCGGAAGGCTCGTTGACCTCCCAGCTCTTCTGCGGCTCGAGGCGAAGACGCGCGCCGTTCGCCCCGCCACGCTTGTCGGTGCTGCGGTAGCTCGCCGCCGCGGACCACGCCGTCTTGACCAGCTGCGGCACCGACAGCCCCGACGCGAGCACCGTGCTCTTCAGCGACGCGATGTCGGACTCGTCGATCAGCTCGCCCTCGACGGCAGGGACCGGGTCCTGCCACAGCTGCGGCTCGGCGACCCATGGGCCGAGGAAGCGGCTGACCGGACCCATGTCGCGGTGCAGCAGCTTGTACCAGGCCTTGGCGAACGCCGCGTTCATCTCCTCGGGATGGTCGAGCCAGCGACGGGTGATCTCGCCGTAGATGGGGTCGACCCGCATCGACACGTCGGTGACCAACATCGTGGGCTTGCGCGGCGCGCCACCGAACGGATCCGGGATGATCGCTTCGGCGTCCTTGGCCTCGAACTGCCATGCGCCGGCGGGACTCTTGGTCAGCTCCCACTCGTTGCCGTAGAGCAACTCGAGGTAGCCATTGCTCCACTGCGTCGGCGTCGCCGTCCACACGACCTCGAGACCGCTGGTGATCGTGTCGCCGGCATTGCCGGAACCGAAGGGGCACTTCCAGCCAAGGCCCTGCTGCTCGATCGGCGCGCCTTCCGGCTCGGGGCCGACGTTGTCGGCACTCGCCCCGTGGGTCTTGCCAAGGGTGTGTCCGCCGACGATCAGCGCTGCGGTCTCCTCGTCGTTCATCGCCATGCGACCGAACGTCTCGCGGATGTCGTGAGCCGCGGCCAATGGATCCGGCTTGCCCTCGGGCCCTTCGGGATTGACGTAGATCAGGCCCATGGTGGTGGCGCCGTAGCGCTCCTCGAGCTGGCGAGCGGAGGCATCGGCGCCGGCATAGCGCTTGTCGGTGCCCAGCCACTCCTCTTCCTCGCCGAAGATGATCTCCTCCGGCTCCCAGAAGTCGGGCCTGCCGAACGCGAAGCCGAACGTCTCGAAGCCCGCGGACTCCAGCGCGCAGTTGCCCGCGAACACCAGGAGGTCGGCCCAGGAGACCTTGCTGCCGTACTTCTTCTTGACCGGACAAAGAAGACGGCGAGCCTTGTCCAGGTTGGCGTTGTCCGGCCAGCTGTTGAGCGGAGCGAAACGCTGCATGCCCTGACCTGCGCCGCCACGTCCGTCGTAGGTGCGGTAGGTGCCCGCGGCGTGCCAGCTCATCCTGATGAACAGCCCTGCGTAGCTGCCGTAGTCGGCGGGCCACCAGTCCTGCGAGGTGGTGATCACTGAGATCACGTCGGCCTTGAGGGCCTCGACGTCGACCTTCGCGAATTCGGCGGCGTAGTCGAAGTCGTCGCCCAGCGGATTGCCCTTGTTCGAGTGCGCGTGCAGCACCGACACGTCGATCTGCTCGGGCCACCAGTCCTGATTCTTCAGCGGGGCGTGCGCCTTCGGCGTCGGCGAGTCGATCGCCGGGTTCTCGCTCTCGCTGCGGCTCGCGCTCGGTTCTTCTGGGTAGGGCGGGCGGCTGTGAGAAGTATCAGATGACACAACATTCCTTTCGAGAGTGGTGAAACAGGCTGTAACACAAACGGATTAGGAACTTGGTGCGGTAGGAGCGCCGGAGGCGCATTCAGGGCAGACGCCCCAGTAGATGACTTCGGCTTCGTCGATGGAGAAGCCATCGAGGAGGCCGTCGCCGTCGAAGGGTGTCAAACAGGGTGCATCACCGACGGCGCAGTCGACGTCGGCGATCACGCCGCAGGATCGGCATACGACGTGATGATGGTTGTCGCCAACCCGTGACTCATACCGGGCGAGAGAGCCGGACGGCTGAATCCGACGAATCAGTCCCACCGTCGTCAGGGCTGCCAACACGTCGTAGACGGTCTGTCGCGACACCTCCGGCAGACCGGTTCGTACCGAGTCGAAGATCGTCTCCGTATCGGCATGCGGGTGTTCGCACACTGCCCCGAGTACTGCGACCCGCGGCCGGGTCACGCGAAGGTCAGCAAGGCGCAGCTGCTCCGCGTAGTCCGGCGACGATGTCATGTAGAACACTATGCCGTCCTTTTCTGGAATCAGTCAAGACTTGGCGAAGGACACGCGGGGCGAGTTCGGGAGCGCTCCGCGACGCGGTCGGTTCTGGCGCGTTCGCTAACCTCTTGCGAACCCCGAAGGAGTGGTGTGTGAACACGATCGATCCGGCAGCGACCGCGTGGCTTCTGGCCAGCACGGCGCTGGTCCTGCTCATGACGCCCGGTCTGGCCATCTTCTACGGCGGCATGGTTCGTACGACCGGCGTCCTGAACATGATCATGATGAGCTTCATCGCGATTCCACTGGTGACGGTCGCGTGGTTGCTGTTCGGCTACACCTTGGCGTTTTCGGGGGATGGCAACGCCGGGCTGATCGGCGATCTCACGCACGTCGCGATGACGGGCATTGACCCAAGCAGCGTCCACGGTTCGGTTCCCGAACTGCTCTTCGCCACCTTCCAACTGACCTTCGCCATCATCACGGCCGCCCTGGTCAGCGGTGCGATCGCGGACCGCGCCAGGTTCTCGGCCTGGATGGTCTTCGTGCCGATCTGGACCATCGTGGTGTATTCGGTTGTCGCACATTGGGTATGGGCCCCAGCCGGGTGGTTGTTCAAGCTCGGCGCCCTGGACTACGCAGGTGGCCTCGTCGTCGAGATCGTCTCCGGCGCATCAGCACTCGCCTTGGCGCTGGTCTTGGGTCCACGCATCGGGTTCAAGAAGGATGCGATGCGGCCGCACAACCTGCCGTTCGTCCTGCTCGGCGTCGGATTGCTCTGGTTCGGCTGGTTCGGGTTCAACGCAGGTTCGGCGCTTGCCGCCAACGGCACGGCCGCGGCGATCTTCCTCAACACCCTGGTGGCAGGTTGTCTCGGCATGCTGGGGTGGCTGACCGTTGAGCGGATCCGCGACGGCAGGCCCACCACGT
>JAOPWT010000430.1 GCA_025965555.1 Mycobacterium sp. | reverse complement strand
GGCATCGACTGGTGGGAGCACGATCCGTCGCTCAGCTCGGGTCGAGGCGACCTGGCGGTCGAGAACCGCAAACTCCGAGAACGCATCGGGGAGCTCGAGGCGTCGAACGGTGAACATGCGTCCGACGGCGCTCGGCCGCGTCGTCGCGTCCAGGCCAAGGACGACACCGGGGATGAGTGACCACAGCGTGTACCTCTACGCCATCGGCGATGCGGCGATCGCCGATTCCGAGGTGCTGATGGAAACCGCCGGTGTCGAGGCCGTCCCCGTGCGCACCCTGGTCGAGGGCTCACTCGCGGCAGTCGTCGCGTCCGTGGATCGGGACCGGTTCAGTGAGGAATCCATCCGCGCCCGCCTCGAGGACTTGGAGTGGCTCGAGAAGATCGCGCGGACGCACCACGAGGTCGTTGACCGCATAGCGAGGGTGTACCCCATTGCGCCGGTGCGGATGGCCACGATCTACCTCGACGACGCGGGCGTTCGTCAGTTACTCCGCGAGCGCGCTGCCGAACTGGCCGCTACGCTCGACAGAGTTCGCGGCCGTTCCGAGTGGGGGGTCAAGGGATATGCGGCGCCCGCCGAAGCGTCAGCTGCAGAGCCGGCGGCCTCCGCGTCCGACGCCCCCGGCACCTCCTACCTGATGCGGCGCCGCACCGAGCGAGACCGGGTCGCGCACCGGCGCGAGCGCGTCGCCCAGGCGGCTGAGAAGCTGCACCAAGAGTTGGCACAGCTGGCCGCCGACACCCGCGTCCATCCCCCACAGGATCCTCGACTCACCGGACGACGCGAGGTGATGATCCTGAACGCGGCGTACCTTGTGGACGAGGCCGGTGCGGCGCTGCTGGCGCAGCGGGTCGATGCAGCGGCCGACGACGAGTTGCGGCTCGAGCTCACGGGTCCGTGGGCACCGTATTCGTTCACCAGTTTGGGGCAGTCATGACTCTTGCCGCCTCGAGGTCCGATGAGGTCGCTCTGGTCGACCTGCTCGACCGCCTCCTGGCCGGTGGTGTGGTGATCACGGGTGATTTGACGATCAGCCTCGCTGACGTCGACCTCGTGCACATTTCGCTGCGTGCGCTGATCAGTTCGGTAGAGAAGTTGTTGGAGCAATGACGTCGGGCGGCCGGATCGAAATGGACCCCGACGCCGTCGGCCGTGATCTGGGCCGGCTGGTGCTGACGATCGTGGAATTGCTGCGACAATTGATGGAGCGCCAAGCTATGCGGCGGGTGGACGTGGGAGATCTTCCCGAAGAAACGATTGAGCGGCTGGGCCTTGGGCTGATGCGGTTGGAAGAGGCCATGGTCGAACTCCGCGAGTACTTCGGCCTGCGACCGGAGGACCTCAACCTGGACCTCGGGCCGCTTGGGCCCCTGCTGCCGCGCGAGCTCGGCTGATTCGGTCGGGCTCGCTGCGGCGGGGCTAACGCCGAAGGATCCCAGACCGCCTCTTGCCGAACACGGCGGCCACGATTCCGACGCCGATGGCGGCCACCACTACCTGGACGAGTAGTTCGAGCCAGTCGATGCCTGCCGTCGCGGTCGGAATTCCCATCGCTCGAGCCAACGCGGTGCCCAGGAACGCCGCCCCGATACCTACGAGAATGGTCAACCAGATCGGTATGCGCTGTTTACCTGGAACCACTAGGCGGCCGAGCGCGCCGATCACCAAGCCGATCAAGATTGCGCTGATGATGCCGGTGATGGTCATCGTTCCTCCAAACACGTTTGAGATTGGGTACGGATACCCCATTGGCGCGTCAATAAGCGCCAGCGTGAATTTCGCAGACGACAGAGGTCAACCAGTCTGGTACCGACCGGTGTGCATAGCTTGTGTTCCGGCTGTCGATCCAATACATTAAGTACGCAGATCGGTGTACATAACACTTGCGGTTGCGGATCATCGGCCGAAAGCGGCCGTTCAGAGGCGAAGAGCCGGATGCGGGGCCGCCTGACGAATGGCAGCTGTAGAGCATGTCGGCGCCGAGGCGCTGGACCTGACCCGGACGAACCAGGCAAAGCGAACGATCAAGATCACGGAAGAGAGCGGATCATGAGCAGCATCAGCATCATCGGCTCGGGGAACATGGCCAGCGCCATCGGCGCCCTGGCCGTCAAGGGCGGCAACGCCGTCGAGGTCGTGGGCCGCGATGCGGCCAAGGCCGCGACCCTGGCCAGCGCGCTCGGCAACGGCGCCACGGCCGGAACATGGGGCGCCGCCCCCGCCGGCGACATCGTCATCCTCGCCGTGCTGTTCGACAGCGCCGTGCCGATCGTCGGCGAATACGGGGACGCGCTGGCCGGCAAGATCATCGTCGACATCACCAACCCCTTCAACCCCAGCGTCACCGGGCTGGCCGTCCCTGACGACACTTCCATCGCGCAGATGGTCGCCGAGGCCGCCCCCGCAAGCGCCCACGTCGTGAAGGCGTTCAATACCCTCTTCCGCGACGTCCTGGCCGCGGGCGGTCCGCTGGACGTGTTCATGGCCGGCGATGACGCGCAGGCCAAGGCGAGCCTGTCAGCGTTCATCGAGAGCCTCGGACTGCGCCCACGGGACACCGGTGACCTGAGCATGGCGCACTGGTTGGAGGGCGCGGGCCTGCTGTCGGTAGGCCTGGGCCGCTACGGCGTGGGGAACCTTGACTTCTCCCTCGGCGTCAACGCCGGCTGAGTTCGCCGCCGGATCCGGCACGCGGCCCCGTCCCGGTTGTCAGGTTCGCGCCTGCGCCGGGCGGTACCGCTACTGCGGGGATGGCGTTGTCGATGAGGACGGCGGCGATGGCGGCGGCGGTGGCGAAGGTGTCGGAGTCGAGGACTCGGTTGCGGGCCGAGGCGCCATCCAGGAGCAGCGCCAGTTGTTCGCCGAGTTGTTCGGGGTTGGTGGCGCCGGCCTCGCGGGCGGTTTCGGTGAGCCGCGCGGCAAAGGCTTTCTTGTAGTCGCGGGCGGTTAGGCGTGCGGGGTGGCCCGGGTCGTGAATTTCGACGGCCGCCGCGATGAACGGGCACAGGGGCGCGTGGATGTCGAAGGCGGCGAGGAGCCGTTCGCGAGGTGAGAGATCGGTGCGGTCGAACACTTCGGGCAGGATGTCTGGATCGAATCGGCGTAGGTGTTCGGCGATCAGCTCATCCTTGCCGTTGAAGTGCTGGTAAAACGTGCGCTTGGACACCTGGGCCACCGCGCAGAGCTCGTTCAGGCCGGTGCTGTTGATGCCTTGATCGCGGAACAGCTGTCGTGAGGCGCCGAGGATGCGCTCTCGTGCGCCCCTGCCGCGGCGCAGGCCCCGCGGCCCCTTCTCTAACTCGGTCATACGCCCAGCGTAGCTCAATTGGGTACCGATTGGTGTGCATAGCTTGCGCTCCACATCGCCGTCCGATACGTTAAGCACGATGATCGGTGTATATAACATCGGCACTATCGAAAGAATGGAGTGATCGTGGGAAAGCTCGATGGCAAGGTCGCGGTGATCACAGGCGCGACAAGTGGTATGGCGCTGGCCGGTGCCAAGTTGTTCGTTGACGAAGGAGCTCATGTCTTCATCTCGGGCCGACGGAAGGACGCGCTGGATCAGGCCGTCGAACTGATCGGGCGGAACGTGACCGGCGTCCAGGGCGATTCGGCTGACCTGGACGATCTGGACCGTTTGTTCGACACGGTCAA